>CAYMWC010000504.1:0-1503 GCA_964393695.1 uncultured Pleurocapsa sp. | reverse complement strand
GATAAATACGATATGGAAGCACAGCATCAGGATACTTTCATCACAAACCTGATCGATCTCTATCCTATGCAGGTAGTTGAAGCAGTCGAGAAATGTCATCAGAGACGCAAAAAACCTCCTTGTACCTTTGGAGAATATTTAATGCGACTTCAAAAACAAGAGCTTCCCAACACTGTGTCGATGATTAAAGAATTTAAGAATATAAACTAGGAGCGATCTAGCTGTATCTACAAAAATAATCTAAATGATTTCTTGTAAAAAAGCCTTTTTAAGTATTCTTGGATTACCAGTTAATACCTGAGTAATATATTTCTCTAATAATTTCGCATCTAGATTAGATAAGTTATAGCTACTATTTTGTCTTTGATAACTATCATCAATCAGTACATAAATTTCCAAGCGATCGCTAATCCAAAACCAAACTTCTTTAACACCTAGTTTTTGATATTTTTCCAAATCTTCAACGCTGCCACTACTAAATACTACTTCTACAGCCAAGTCAGGAACTTGTTTCAAACTATTAAAACAAAAGCTAGTATCTGGTTCTTTACCTACGGACTTATCTTTTTGTTTAAGCGTCGTTGAACCTAAAGGATAATAATCCAATTCAATAGCATCACAGTAACTAATGATTAGTAAATATATAAAATCCTTGATGATTTCATGATTGCGACTGGGCGACATTATTTTTAGAACACCATTTAAAAAAGAGATTCTATAAGCGGAAGAGTTCGCTTTTTCCTGTAAGATTGCTTCATATTCATCCCAAGAAGTATTAGAACAGATGAACAGTTTGTCTTTTTGCTGTAAATTGTCTCGTTCAATAAAATCTGCAAATTTTAACTGAGTCATGACTTTAAATTGCCACTTTATTTAAAGAATTTTTTGTAATGCTTGTTCTACCAGAGTATTTAAACTAACACCTTCTTGTATGGCTTTAGTAACAGCTTTCCGATGCAACTCTGAAGATATTCTCAAATTAAATCGACCAGAAAACGGCTTATCTGGAGTTTTTCCTAAAGATTCGCAGTCTTCTAAATACTCATCAATCACAGCTTGAAAAGATTGCTCCAATTCATCGACTGACAAGCCATCAAAAACAATAACATCTCGCGTATTAATAACTCGTCCTACAAATAAACGATCTTCATCATCAAATTCGACTACAGCTTCATATCCTTTATAGTTCATAAGTTTACTTTTGCATTAATGAAAAATTCTCGAACCGCTTTTACCTGATATTTTTTTAATTCTTTTTGCGGGTGGGGAGAATGAATATTTAACGAAATATCATTGAGATCGAAGCGAACTCTCGAACCATCTCCTTGAGTCACTCTACCTCCCACAGCTTTAATTAATGACACTACGTCATTCCAGACAATATTGCGACGGATTGGCTGGGCAAAGATTGCATCATAGGTGTTGCGCTGTTTTCGATTCATAAAAATATAGTACTACTTAATGATACTATTTTTATTAGCTAAACACATCAAACCAGAGATC
>CAYMWC010000503.1:0-1505 GCA_964393695.1 uncultured Pleurocapsa sp. | reverse complement strand
CGATCTATTTTCACAACGCTTCATTGTCCCACATTTAGATGCAAACCGCTGTAAAATAAGAGTGCCATAGAAATTTAACTAGCACGATAAACAGGAAAGAATTGGGAGCTTTGCAACTCTTCTACCGATTTATTTAGGATTTTAGCTCTAAATTGCAGTAAATCGTTATATAAAATACTATCAACCACCATTCTACAAGTCAAAAATTCGTGTGTTTGTCGAGAAAAGCCTGATTTAAAAGTATATAAGTTATCTTTAATACCACCAACTCCACCACCAAGATGCAAATATTTATTACCTCTAGCTTTTGCCCATAAACGCATATAATGTAAAAGCAAGTTAAATGGGGATTGTTTGAGAAACTCGGTTTTTGTACCACCTAAATGCGCTTGTACAATTCCACAAGATTCAAAAAATAAACTACCACAGACCATTCTGCCTTCAAATTCAACTATCCCTAACTGTACTTTATCTCCCAGTTGTAACAATCCTGTGAAATAATCACGGCTGAAGTAATAAATATCTTGGGCTTGAACCCGATCCATAGTTTCTTTATAGATGGCAATAAACTCATCTATGTATTGACTAAATGCTACTGTGCGAGCAGTTAATCCTAATCTCAGACATTTGTTAATTGTACTTTGATGTCCTTTGCGGGTTTTTGCCCAAATTTGATCTTCATCTAAAGTTAAATCGATTGAGACGGTTAGACCATTTTGGTGAAAAGGATTTGAGGAGAAATTACGAATAAATTTTTCACTTAAAATTGGATGTAAGCGTAAAAAGGCAGAACAAACGCCTTTGTCTTTTAAAGTCTGACGAAATTTTTGTAGAGCTAAATCAGGAAATCCAGGGGTATTGGCAGCAGCATCGTTCATCAAAATACCAGGATAACCATAGGGGGAAATAATATCATAGATCTTTGGATAAGTGGAATCAACTATATCCTCACAAGAACGCAGCAAATAGGGAGCAAAAAAAATTTTATCTTCGTCTTCTAGTAAAAAGGCTTCGGGAGTTGTGTTAGTACGTTTAGCATCTAAAGCAACATATTCTGGTAAATGATATACATCATGCAATAAATTCTTAAGAGTGAGCGACCACTTAGAATTGTTGACATCTAATATTTCAATTCTCATTCTGAGTTTTTTGTATAAAAATATACTATTTTACAGATTAATAAGAGTGTAGCCAAGAAAATTTTCAATAGAGGATAAGTATTATCTAAGTATTGTACTTATATTTAAATGCTTTCAATTTAAAATAATTGAGAATATTTATGAATAAATAGAATAAAGCATTTAACAGACCAATTAGCCTTGAGGACTTTTTACACAAATTAAGTCGAAAACTGACTAACAAAAGCCAAGTTGTTGTGGTAGAAAACCTCAATGTCAGAGGATTGGTGTGTAACCACCCCCCTTTTATCCCCCCTAATAGGGGGGACAGAGGCTCACAAGGGTAGGTTTTTCACAATTGGATTTCGGTGAAGGTTAGACAAGGGA
>CAYMWC010000502.1:0-1541 GCA_964393695.1 uncultured Pleurocapsa sp. | reverse complement strand
TTAAAATCAATAACATTCCCTCAAAACTCGACATTGATGGCATTAACAAAAATAATTCATTATTCAAAGCTTCTGCGACTTCAGAAGCGGTCGCCAGACTAGTAGAATCTTTTACCGAACCTGGAGACAAGGTTGCTGTAGTAGGTAGCATTGGTTTTGTTGGCTCTGGAGTAGTTAAGTTACTTCAAGAAAAAAATATCAATATTATCGAGCTAGATAAAGCCAAAGGAGATGGCGATGGCGACATCAAAAAAGGAGTACTAGCTGCCAATATCGTTGTCTCGGCAACAGGAAGACCCAACCTAATTACTCAAGACTATCTCAAGCCAGAACACAAACTAGTACTCGATGCAGGATTTGTACCACAACCAGACGGACAAATATTAGGAGATGTTGCCAAAGATGCCTATGATATTCCGCAAAATCTTACCCCCGTTCCTGGTGGTATTGGCCCGACACAAATGGCAGTTTTGTTGGAAAGAATGATGATAGTAGCCGAAATTAAAATTCAACCTTGGAATTATAAGCTAGATTTTGCATCTGTCGATTCTAATCCTCAACAGTTTCCCTACCCTAAACTCGCATCTATACAACAAAAGCTAGCACGGCTACAAGAACAAAAACCTGCCATTATCGCGATCGCTAGTAAACTTCAAGAAGCGATCACTACTAATAAAACTAAAATTATCGAAAAACAAGGATATCAAGTTGATTGGGAGAAAGCTACAGGCAAACTTACTTTGTCTCGTGAGCAACAGATCATCATGGTTGCACGTTTAGAAAATGATGCTTGGAATCCAGCCTACATAACTGGTGATGGTCTAACTACTCAAGATCTTGAATATTTTCAACGATTAGACTTAAATCCTCCAGAACGCCAACCCGACAATCAGAAATCAAAAAAATTTGAATTAGAATAAAAGCTTTTTTTCTCCTACGGAGAAGAACATAAATTATTTTCTTAATTTATGTTTGCAAACCGAAAAATTCTTAAAATCTTAAACGATTCAGATTTATCTTTAGTCGAGAGAAGAATTGCTCTAATTCATAACACCGCTAAATACTATAGCCATAATCCCAACAAAAGACGAGCCGTTGATAAAAACCATCAATGCGTTTATCGCACCGAAAACGGGAAAAAAGCTTGTGCAATCGGCAGATTACTACCTGATTCAACTATAGAAACTTTAAGACAATACGGCTCGATAAAAGATAGCTATAATGCCATTGCTCATGCTGCTAAAGTTCAAATTCCGCAATATGTGCAAGATTTAGAAACCGAGGATGATATTTTTCTTTGCGACTTGCAATATCTGCACGACACAGAAAAATATTGGTGTGATTCGGGGTTATCCGTAGAAGGCAAAAAAGAAGTTGAAGAATTAGTAAAAAAATATTCCTAAGCAATAAATGAATAATTTAATTAATATTGAAAAAACCAGAAAAACTATTCACAGATTATTTAAAAATAACGCATCTGAAATAGTCAATAGACTTGTCCGAAAATAAGCAACACTAGATAAACCAAAGGAAAGAGCCTC
>CAYMWC010000501.1:0-1641 GCA_964393695.1 uncultured Pleurocapsa sp. | reverse complement strand
ACAAAAAAATCAGGTTCTATCAGAAAAAAACCAAGAAATTATTAATGAACGAAATAAAATAGATTTGGATTTTTGTCAATATATTTATGAAGGTTTTGATGATTTTTATCAAGCAAAGCAACAGCTAAAATCTTTAGTTTCAAGCTGAAATATTTTATACTTTATAAATTAGATAAATTAGTAAATTTACTAATTTATCTAATTTATAGTAAATTAAAAACTAAAAACACTTAATTATAGAATAATAGATTATGTTAACTAACACAACACAGTCTAAAAGTGCGTTGACTTATCGTATTGAGGGTAAGCAACAATTAGAAGCAGGAGAATTAGAACAAGCATTTATTTCTTACTCCAAAGCTATTGAATTAGAATCACCACAGCCACCGTGGGTTTATAAACACTTAAGAAAAATTTTAATTAAAACAGGACAGCGTGAAAAAGCTGGTGAGGTTAGCTGCATTTTAGGAGAAGTTTTACTTAAACAACAACAAGTAGATAAAGCACTAACATCTTTCCAAAAAGCAGTTGAGCTTAATCCAAATTTAGCCGAAGCTTACCTAAACTTAGGAAATATTTTTAGAAGTATTGGTAAGATTAAAGAATCTATTGACTCTTATCTTCAAGTAACGGAAATTGACCCCGAAATTATAATAGCATATGGCAGACTGTTTGCAATTTTAAGACACTACCCAGTCTCAACAGAACAACTAGAAAAAATTACCCAACATCATCGAAAAATAGAACAAATAGTTCAAGGTGAAGTATTAACTCATGTCAAGTTAGTACTAGCAGATGTTTTAAGTAAACAAGCTAATATTGCCGAGGCAATTGATTGCCATCAAACAATAATCAAAGAAAAAAATCTTAAATCAAAAGCAGAATTGATTGCTCAACACAAAACAGTAATTCAAAGAAAAAAACCTGACTTTTTAATTGCTGGCTTTGCTAAGTGCGGCACTTCATCTTTATATAAGTATATGATAAAACATCCTTATATTTTGCACACTGCTCGCAAAGAAATCAACTTTTTCAATAATGAAAACTTGTTTAAACTAGGAACAGATTGGTATTTATCTAATTTTACTCCTATACCTCATGATTCAAATTATATATGTGGAGAAGCAACTCCTGTTTATATTTTGTCTTCATTAGCTAGAGAAAGAATTCAGCAATTTTTACCTAATGTTAAAATAATAATTATTTTAAGAAATCCTACTGACAGAGCTATATCTCAGCACTATTTTGGAGTAAAAAGAGGACGGGTTAAAAATTTGGAAAATTATATTAATTGTGCAATCGATAAACTCAAAAATATCACCAATCTTAAAGATAAATTTGAAAAATATAATGGATGTATTCCAAAGGCGGGAGATATTTCAGCTAGTTTATATGTGTATTTTATAGAAAGATGGTTAGAAGTATTCCCCAGAGAAAATTTTCTGTTTTTAAAGACTGAAGATTTGGGACAAAATCCAGTTGCTACAATGGATCGGGTATTTGAATTTTTAGGATTACCAAAGTACCAGCTTAACGAATACTCACGAGAAAATTCTAATTCTTATGATCCTATTGATCATAGTTTGAGACAAAAATTATCAGAATTTTTTCTACCCTATAATCAAAAGCTAGAACAGCTTA
>CAYMWC010000500.1:0-1705 GCA_964393695.1 uncultured Pleurocapsa sp. | reverse complement strand
GGTAATTGGGTTATATCCTGGGGAATTAATAAAGTAGGACTAATTTGAGATAAGAGAGGATAGATTTTTTCGTGATAATCCCAACCCAAAATTAAGTCTGGCTTTAATTGAGCTATTTTTTCTAAATTTGGCTCATAATTTACATCACCGACAAACTCCATTCCTTTTACTTTCTCGGCTAAATACGGTGGGAATTCCTCTAATACCCCCGTAGCTGGAGTAATGGCAATTGGTTTAATGCCCAGAGCAAGCACATTAGCCAAAGGTGTAGTATACAGAGTAATGATTCTTTGGGAATGTTTAGGAATACACGTTTGACCCATCATATGCTCAATTACTCGGCATGATACTGATGAGTCTACATCTGTCTGCTTTAGCTGCGATGTGTTTTTATGACAACTAGGGATAGTTAACAAGGTAATTGTCAGTAAAAATATTGATATAAACTTATAGGAGTTTAATTGCTTCAACTTGGCAGTAAGTAACCCTAAAATTATGGCGATCGCGCTGCGCGCTTGCACTCGAATGGGTGTACCCTTGCCGATCGCGCTTAGTAATATCTCAATCATAAAATTATGAAAAATATTTTAGTTTAGTTTCACGCAAAGGCGCAAAGAGTTTAAATTTTTTTAGTGCATTGTTATAAAGAATTGGTATTAGATGAAATACAGAATGTTAAAGAACGGGCAATTTCTTATTACACTCGTCTTTATCGACTGCTATTGCAGCTTTCTCAATCGCAACCTTTAGCTGATTCTGCTACCCTAGATTTATTGACACGCTCGTTAACTCAAACTCAGGCGATCGCCAATGCAGGACAAGCAAGTTTGTTAGAAATAAAAAGAAATTGGAACTTATAATGAATCAGCATTCTCAGACTCCTAATTTAGCTGCAAGAGAACGTTCTAGTGCTAAAATGCGCGAAATATCCATGATGTTTGATGCTCAAATTTTGGTTTTAGAAGAATTGATTGCCAAAGTAGAGTCTCAAAATAGTCAAAATTCTGTTAATACTTATAGACAAGAACGAGGAAAGCGTTTGTTCGCTTCTCTTCAGCAAGAAACAGAAAATTAATCATTTTCAAGAAGCTGCCACTGTTTAAAATTCCCAAGATACAGAACCAACTACCGTAAAGGGTTCGCCTCGTAATAAAAGTAGCTCTTCTCCATCCGAGGCTCGAAAATAGTCTGTATCAAATAAGTTACGAAAATTGATCGCTGCATTCAGGCGATCGCGACGATAGTAAAGTGCAGCGTCGGTACGTAAATAATCATCTAGCTGAAAAGAGTTATCCAAATCCCCTTCTCTCTCGCCGACATAAAATAGTCCCAAACCAAAACCCAAACCTTTTAAGTTTCCTTGTTGTAGTTCGTAGGTTGACCAGATGCTAGCCTGATTTTCTGGTACATTTGTCAGTCTGTTTCCTTCGGGTATCGAATTATCTTCAGTCACTTCCGCATCGGTAAAGGCATAAGCAGCCGTTACCTTCCAACCAGGTAAAATTTCTCCATTGACATCCAGTTCGATTCCCTGACTGCGCTGTTCTCCAGTCTGAATCGAAAAATCAGGATCGATAGGATCGGGCGTTGTAACGTTGGTTTTCTCCAGGTAGTAAGCAGCTAAAGTGGCTGAAAGCCGATTCTCTAACCAGTCGGTTTTGACACCAATTTCATATTGAGTTCCTCTAGTGGGTTCAAATGCCTC
>CAYMWC010000499.1:0-1707 GCA_964393695.1 uncultured Pleurocapsa sp. | reverse complement strand
ATTGAGAGACTTTCAATAAATATCTCATCTTTCAGCCAACCTGCTGAATGTAGGTAACAACTATCTGGGGCAACTATGCCTCTTTTTTGGCGGCTTATAGCCAATTTTCGTTAAATACAACCCATATCATCGATGACTGCCAGTTAAAACTGACTCAGCTTGTTTATAGCGATCATAAGGCTCAATAATCGATTCTGCCTTAGCAATCTGTTTAATTTTGGTGTTAAATTGGCTGAATAAATTATATTGATATAAGCTGTCCACTACAGTTGTTTTTTGACTCTGTAGATAGATGCTTGTTCAAGAAAGTAAAAGTGATGCTAGGTTAGAAAAAGTGAATGCTTGGTCAGACCATGTTAAAAACGCGATTTTATGCTAGCTAGCCACCCAAAATCTTGGAAACCTAAAGGGATTCCTTTCTAGACAAAGGGTATGAGCAACTACCATAATCAAACAAGTTAGCATGGCATAATATAACCTTAAAATCAAATAAGAGGACTAATATGAGCGATATACAAGAACAAATACAAAAAGAAAGAGAAACCGCCAGACAAGTATGCAGTACTGAAGGAGCAAGTTCTGGAGAATGTGCTGCTGCTTGGGATGCAGTGGAAGAACTATCTGCTGAGGCATCACACCAAAAGCAAAAAACTCCCCAAAAAAGCTCTTTAGAGATATATTGTGATGATAATCCCGATGCTTTAGAGTGCCGAGTTTACGAAGACTAATGACAGTTCTTTTAAATTAACTGTTAAGTCTACAATTAAATAGCTATTCGTTAAATTGGATGAGGGTATAGTATATTCTCATCTTTATTTTTTTTCTAAGGAATGCTGTCAGCCCCTATGATACTAAATCCGATTGACAGAAGTTATTTATTTAGACTGACTAGGGGACTAGGGGACTGGGGGATTATTCAACACTTATGACTTAATTTTTTAAGTAATCTATACAAAGCGGATTTAGTATGATGATCAAACTTAGACAAGATAACGTTGACTTTGAACAATTGTTGATGCACTCTTAGAGAGAATTCAAAGTCGTTTAACCTCAAACACAGATAATAATAGACACAATTGCAAGAGAACAATAAATAAATGGATATTTGGTTTAGACCTTTAGTATGGATGGACTATCGCTTGGGATTACTGCTAGCAGTAATTCTTCCCTTAGTGTTGTTAATTTGGGCTTTATTCCAGAGACAAGAAGCCATACAAAAATTACTCATCATTTATTGGCGAGTTGCTAGTTTATTGATGATCACAGTTTATTTATTGATTCCTGGTTGGAAAGTTGGGTTTATTAGCGGTTTAGCAGCGCGAATTTTAATTCCTATTTCTCTCTGGTTTTGGGTAGATTTAAACGAAGAGATTCGAGACATTCCCCAAAATCTTTTTAAGCTAGTATTTACTTCCTGGCGTTGGGCAATTACTGGCTATTGTGTTTTAGGAGCGATCGCAAAATCTATTTTTCTCCCCTGTGGCTTTGCCGATAGTCAACTAGAAACTGCTTTCTGCCAAGTTTGGCTCGAAGCACCCCAAGCATATCGTACTTTTTTTCATAACAAACCTGGAAACGAAGGATTTCTGGGTTTTATGGGGGCAGTAGGTTTAGTAATTTATATTATTTATTTAGCTTATTTTGTTTTGATTCGTTTAGGTAAACAGGGACGTTCGGCATTAGAGCAATAAGCTGCTAATCATTTAA
>CAYMWC010000498.1:0-1805 GCA_964393695.1 uncultured Pleurocapsa sp. | reverse complement strand
CGTTAATTGAAGATCTAAAAATCTTACTGTTAACTGTTCCCAAAGTTATTTCTGGGTATGGAGCATACTAGGCTTTTATAACTAATTCTGCCATTTTATTTTAAGTAATCTTATCTAATGCTAATTCGTCCCAAAATTCCGATTACTGTTCGCAAGCTAATTAAAACTACAACATTTTGGCAAGATAATTTTGTTATCCTCAGAGAGTTTAAACACTTTCGTGCGATCGCCATCACTGCTTTGGTCTGTACTTTATTGGCTGCTTTTTTTGAAGGAACGACAGTCGGGTTAATTGCTTCTTTTTTGCAGGTATTGACTACTCCAGAAAAACCGCCAATAGAAACGGGACTTGAATGGCTAGATATTAATTTATTGGCAACTAAAGCATCCCCAGCAGTTCGTATTTATCGGTTATCAGCTATTATTTTGGTAGCTATTTGGTTAAGGTCACTTTTAAATTACTTAGGACTATACTACTCTAGATTATCTCAATCTAACTTGTGCGATCGCCTTCGGAAACGCTTATTCGAGCAACTTCAGAGTTTAAGTCTTAACTACTATACAACTAGTCGTTCGGGAGATTTAATCAATAGCCTGACTACCGAAATTAATCAACTAAAACAAGCTTTTGCCATATTTACTCAATTGATTACGAGAGGCTCGACCCTGATAGCTTATGTAGCCTCGATGTTTTGGTTATCTTGGCAATTGTCTTTTGCTGCCATATTGTTATACACACTGCTATCTGTAGGACTATCAACCCTTATTCGTCGGGTTCGCGAAGCTAGTTTTGAAGTACCACAAGCCAACGGCCATTTAGCTTCCATCGCTATTCAATTTATCAATGGAATTCGTACAGTCAAAGGTTCGGCGACAGAAAATTTTGAAAGAAAGAGATTTTATCAAGCTAGTACTGGAGTAATTCAAGCTGAAGATAAGGTTGCAGGAATTTCTGCTTTAGTACAACCCTTAGCAGAAGGAGCAGCGAGTACGATTTTAATTGTGATGGTTATTGTCGCATTTAACCTTTTTATTGCTCCGGGTAACTTGCAAACTTCATCCTTACTTACCTTTATGTTCGTACTATTTCGGATGATGCCCTTAGTGTCTCAAGTTAATGGATCAAGAGAAAACATCAGTCGTTTTCAAGGTTCGATCAACAATATTTTAGAATTGCTTAAAACTAAAGATAAACCTTATCTAAGTAATGGATATCTGCAATTTCCAGGACTCAAGAAGGAAATTACCTTTGAATCTGTTGATTTTGCTTATGAATCAAACAATTTAGTTTTAAAAAATATTAATCTAACTATTGAAAAGGCTAAAGTAACTGCATTAGTTGGTGGTTCGGGAGCAGGAAAAAGCACTATAGCCGATCTAATTCCTCGTTTTTATGACCCTACAAAAGGTTCAATTTTATTAGATGGAGAAGATTTGCGTAACTTTGATCTTGCTTCTGTCCGTCGGAAAATGGCGATCGTCAGCCAAGATACCTTTATTTTTAATACTTCAGTTAGAGATAATATTGCCTATGGTTTAGAAAATATTAATGAAAAGCATATTTGGCAAGCTGCCGAAATGGCTCATGCAGTCGAATTCATTCTGGAGTTGCCAGATGGTTTAGATACAGTCTTAGGAGATAGGGGAGTTCGTTTATCTGGTGGTCAAAGACAGCGTATTGCGATCGCTCGTGCTTTATTACGTAATCCAGATATTCTGATTTTAGATGAAGCGACTAGTGCTTTAGATTCAGTGACGGAACAATTAATTCAGAAGTCTTTAGAAAAACTATCCCAAGGAAGAAC
>CAYMWC010000497.1:0-1871 GCA_964393695.1 uncultured Pleurocapsa sp. | reverse complement strand
GTTTACCAAAGTCTCGGTATAGTTCTTGGGCAATTACCCCAGACATAGTGGTGTGAAAAGATTCATCTAGCAGATGATAGTAGGAAACCTCTGTGGGTGCAGGAATGAACTCGCCAGTTTTATGTAGCTTTTTAAAATGTTTAAAATACTGGTGTTCATAAGTTTTTAAAGACATATTGGCAATCATCCGCACCGCATAATACTGTGATGCCAAGAAAGGAGAACTACCCCAATTGAGAGTAAAAAACTTAAAGGCAGTAGGAGAACCAGTTAACTCTGCCAATCCTCCTGTAGTTGTCGGGATCGATTGCTCCTCTCGTGACTGTAAATATTGAGAATAATTACTCCTACCACCCAACATCATGCGAGTCACCAAACGGAAAGTCGCCTCACGAGCAGCATCTGCCGATGTATTCAAAGACTTACGCCAGGCTGGAGTTTTTAACCAACTTCCCGACTTTTCAGCCAGAGGATTACCTAAACCTGATTTACCCAGCAAAGCTATTTTCGTTTTATAGCCAATCTTCTGAAAAGTTTTGATATGATAACGTTCTTGATCGGTTTCAAAATTTAGCTCCTGGCATAAGGTTTGATAATCACCAAAGTGAGCAAAAACTCCTTCCGTGATTTGATTGTAGAGCATCGTATTGGCTTCGGAATTTGCCGTATGGTTGTATTGTCCTACCCAATAAAGATGATTGAGAGCTAGCTTTTGCGACTCAGAAGCTTCGGCATATAGTGGCGTACCGTAAAAAGTTGATAGTTCTGGCTCTCCCCAATAGCGATCGCTATTACTGTGGTAGTCGAAGTTTTTACCTAATTCCTCAATTTTCTCGGTATAGTCTGATTCAAGATTACTTTGATAGGTTTTGATAATTAACTGGGAATGTTTGGTCGGTTTGTAATTCAATACAGATGTATCTTGTCTAGCCAATAGTTGCGAATTGCGTTTCATGACCTTCTCGTTAATTAATTTTTAGATGGAAAATTAGTCGGATAAAGATTCGACTAAATGCTGTGTCAAAGACTCAATAGTCGGATAATCGTAAAGCATTGTGGGGTCTAGTTCGCGTTCTAGCCAATCTTCTAAATCCCCTGCCAGTCCTACAGCTGCCGAAGAATCTAAGCCATAACGATCAAAAGCGATCGCTGTATCAATTTTGTCTGGGTTTACTTCTAAAAGTTCGGCAACATAATTAACTATCCAAGTTTGTATATCTAATTTACTTGGTAGTTCTTTGAGGTTGTTAACAGTTTCAGTTTCCATAATTTTCTGTTGATAGTTGCAATATTTAGGTAGTGGATAGGGGAGTTGTTGGAGTAGTCGAGTGTTTGGAGTTATTGAAGTTTTAGTTCACTACCTCTCTACTTCTCCATCTCCTCTACTCCTCTGAAGCTGTTCTCAATTCATCTGGGTTGACCTAATTGTCCGTTTGCCTTCTGCAATACCAATTCAATTTCAGCCTGAAGATGCAGAAATTCTGTCTTACACTGAGGATTTTCGCTCCAGTCTTCAACTACGTTTAAGCTGCCGTTTAAAAATTGTGTCCGACAAGCATGACGCTTAATTTTGCCACTAGAAGTTTTGGGAATACTTCCTGGCTTGACTAATACCGTGGCGTATATCTGTAAACCGTGTTCGGCGGTTATTGCTTCGCAAAGGTTGCCGACTATTTCCTTAATATCTAATTTACGTAGATAGCTGCGCTCTACTTCTTGGACAATGATTAATCGTTCTGAATTTTTAACTTCGACAGCAAAAGCAGCACTACATCCAGGTCTTAAAGCAGGATGACTTTTTTCAATGGTTTGTTCGATATCTTGGGGATAATAGTTTTGTCCTCGGATAATAATTACATCTTTAAGACGAC
>CAYMWC010000496.1:0-1881 GCA_964393695.1 uncultured Pleurocapsa sp. | reverse complement strand
CCAAGGTAACGCTAACGAGGCTGCTGCAATTGGTCACGGTAACTACATTGACCAAGATGCAGTTCAAAACAGCACTCAAGGTCAAGTTGATATCAATCAATACGTTCCTTATAGCTACGGCTACTAAGACTGAAACAATCATTAGACTTCTTGCAGAAGTCTGGGAAAAGCGATGCAGCGCGGTCTTGGGGAGGGGCTGTCTTTTGAGGTCTCCTCAAAAGCTTGTAAGCCCCGTGGTTTCCCCCATGAGCGATATGCGGAGCGGTATCCTTTAGGACTGCATCAAGAAGGGCAAAGGGAAAGGGGGAAAGGAATAATTAGCTACTTGCTCCCTCCTTTTACCTTTTACCCAATCCTTACCGAGGTTTATCGGAGTGGCTGCAAGAGTTTCATGGTTTTCTAGACCCAATAATAAAGCCCTGGTCGATATCGGTCAGGGCTTGTTCTTTTATACCCTTCTCGACACCATTGTTTTTCTATCTCTGCATTCGGAGATCTTAGGTATAACAAATATAAACAAGCCGAGAAAAAACTAATTTTCAAAGCTTTATTCAAAGCATTAGAGCGATTCTAATTTTGTGTAGGTTACTATTTGATTAACTTTAGGTTGACCAAAACGTTCCCAGGCATTGCCACCACGCAAGAACAGTTCCATCCAAATGACTTTTTCACCGTCTTTTCTTAGCCAGCCAGAACTACCAGGAGCAAAAGCTAAAGTTCCCTCTGGTACTCGAAAGCTACCGTCAGAATAAATAGCATCGCTGACTACATCACCTACGCGAACTGTAACCTTACTAGATAGAGGTAAATCGATACTGCTTGCTGGTATGGTGGTTTTGATATTGCCATAACCATCAATCCAAGCCACACGGTCTGTAGGCAAGTCGGGAATTTGCGCAGGTATAATTTCATCTCCCAACAAACTATAGTCACCAAGAGCGAGCGCTGCTGCGGCATTCGGAAAAACATCGCGAGAACGAAATTGAGAACCACCTCTAGATACTTCAATCGTCTTAATCTGTAAAGCTTCTGACTTGATAAACGAGAGAGTATAGCCAGCCAAAACACCAACTATCTCAACGTTGTTGTGAAGTTTAACGTAGGTCAATCCCTCTCCTTCATTATCGGGTCGAGCTTCGGAGTTATCTTGCCGAGGAGCGCAGTTATGAAAGATTAAACGTTCGGGCGCACCTGGGTTTAAACCGAGTTGGGCAATCCAAAATCCCGTTGCCAAGGTACTAAAAGGAGGAACGCTTAAACAATAGATTTGGGCAGACGGCAGTAAATGATTTAGACGTTGAGTAACTTCAGCGAATGCAGGATCGCCAATACCATAATCGGCAATGAGATTGATAAACATCTATATTTAGTGAGATAGTGATGGTTTTCTTTTTAATAGTATTCTTTTTCAAAGTTAACCGAACCATTATTAGTATAGTTTTCCTCCCTAAAAATTCTTATTAATTGTTCGGGCAGAAAGTACTACTAAATATGGGATGCAAGCCACACTTCTTTAGTTTTTACTGACTGATTAATATATAAATAACAAAAGATAAATATACAGAAACTCTAAATTAATCAATTAAAAACTGTTAATCAAAGGAGACACAAATCATGGCTTTAGTACGTTACAACCCTTGGCATGAAATGAGTTCTTTACAACGCCAATTAAATCACTTGTTTGATGAGGACGCGATGTTTGAGGTTGCCTCAAACATCGCGTCCTCATCTGCTTGTTCTGCGAACCTTTAAGTTCAGTGACTATTTTCTCGCTTTGCGTCAAATTTTTCCTCTAATCTTGCCTGAGAAACTTCTATATTATTAAGGCGATCGTCAATCTTACCGAGCTTTGAATCGATCTTCCCTAATACCTCTTTGATA
>CAYMWC010000495.1:0-1937 GCA_964393695.1 uncultured Pleurocapsa sp. | reverse complement strand
GTTTATACTCACTTTTCTGATGCTAAAATCTGGCCTAGAGGTTTACCTTTAGAGTGTATCAATCATAGTTTTCAACACAAATCTACTTTAGATGCACCTGCTCGCTTTGATTGTCCTATTCAGCAACATTTAGCCGATGGCGATCCTGATGTGGATGCTGTTTATCGATTGACAACTGTAGGAGATATTAAATTTAAATCCGAGACAGTAGTGCTAGCCGATGGTACATTTTGCCCTTTCAACTCGCAAAATACTATTTGGTGGTCTGAAGCCTATCCTTTACTCTATTTACCCAGCTTTGTTAGTTTCCGCATGACCGATATCTGGCGTTCTTTTATTGCACAGATTTGCTTGTATAAACTAGGTAAACATATTGCTTTTAAAGAAGCAACTGTCTATCAAGAAAGAAATGAACATTCTCTAATTCGCGATTTTGCCGATGAAATTCCCGGCTATCTCAATAATGTCAAAATTATGGAAATTCTTACCAGTTTAGAATTATCTAGCAAACTAGAAGCTACAGGCAATAATTTGCGTATTTGTTATCAAAAATTGGTAGAAGCTGCCATAATTCCGCAACAAGAATTGGAATTAATCGATTTATGGTTGAAAGATTTGGCTAACTGTAAAAATACAAAATTTAGTGCTATTGAAGCATAAACAATAAATCATGCTCGAAAAATTAACTAAAGCCAAAACCAAGTTTAGCCCAGAGCTACGCAAAATTATTCGCAATGTGGGTTGGTTGTCTGGTGAAACCAGCCTGAGAATGATAATTAATCTTTCGATTGGCATTTATGTAGTCAGATATTTAGGGTCTGAAGATTTTGGTAAACTTAGTTATTGCCTGAGTTTAGTTGGATTGTTTACCGCGATCGCTAAATTAGGAATGGATAATATTGTCGTCCGAAACTTAGTGCAAAATCAGGAATCAACCGAAGAAATATTAGGAACAGCTTTTATCCTCAAGTTAATTAGCTCTCTAGCAACTGTTGCTCTACTGGCTTATGTGATTATTCCAATCTTCAACCAAGATTCGCAAATACATTGGATAACCACAATTATTGCCTTGGGATTGGTATTTAGCTCTTTTGAGGTAATTGATTTTTGGTTTCAATCAAAAGTTCTCTCTGGACCATTGGTTAAGATGAGAAGTATTCAACTGATTTTGAGTTCTATTGCCAAGTTAGTATTTATTTTTCTGGGACTTTCTTTGAAAGCATTTGTCTGGTTAATCTTAGTAGATGGAATTTTTAAGGCTGTCGGTACAGTCTGGCTTTATAGCCAAAATAATCAGTCGATTTTTTCTTGGAGAGTTAATGTCACCAAAGCGATCGAGCTACTGAGAGATTCATCCCCTCTAATTTTGTCTGGTATTATGATTACGATCTACATGAAAATAGATCAGATAATGCTAGGCAATATGGCAAGTAATGAAGCTGTAGGTAACTATGCGGCAGCTGTAAGATTTTCAGAAGTTTGGTATTTTGTTCCCATGGCGATCTGTGCTTCTGTGTTTCCTACGATTGTTAGAGCCAAACAAAGAAGCAAACAAGAATATTATGAGCGACTGCAACAATTGTACGATTTAATGGCATACATTTCTCTGGCGATCGCTATTCCCCTGACATTTATCTCAGGCCCTTTAACCTCTGGTTTACTGGGAGAGGGATATACTCAGGCGGGACAAATTCTCGCCTTGCATATTTGGGCAGGACCTTTTGTGTTTCTAGGAGTAGCTCGTAGCCAATGGTTAATGGCTGAAAATCTTACCTGGTTGAGTTTTGCTACTACCTCATTAGGAACAATAGTTAACTTGCTGTTAAATTTTTGGCTGATTCCGATCTACGAAGGTAATGGTGCAGCTATAGCCACCGTGATCTCTTATGCCGTTGCTTCTTATTTTGCGTGCATACTTTATCCCAAGATGTTTGCTA
>CAYMWC010000494.1:0-1965 GCA_964393695.1 uncultured Pleurocapsa sp. | reverse complement strand
CAAACCACGCTAGTTCCACGTACTTATTAGTACTTTTGAACTAAACGAGTCGCACGAGCCATTACCGATGATTGGCATGGAATATATAGAAGAAGTCCTCCCCAGTTTCCAAGAGACAGAGGCATTAATAGAAGCTTCCACATATAGAATTAATCGAGATCCTAACACCGAAATAACTATTAGTGAACCGCTCAGTAAACCTCTTCCGAGACAGAATTTACCCCTAGCAGAAACAGAAGGTTTAACTCCTCAACAAAAGCGATTGGCTACACCAGTGCCAAGGGCATCGCCTTCCCAAGCTGAAGTCATGAACAAAGTTACCATAGTCACGGCTAAAACTACGGAAATCGATTTGGTTTTTGAATTAATTCAAGACTTACAACAAAGCGATCGCCTAGTAAGACGTAAGGCAATTTGGAAGTTGACTCACACGGGTGATTTTAGAGCGATAGAACCTTTGGTGGCAATCATACCAGATGCCAATTCTGTGGATAAAAGCCTAATTTTAGATGCGATTACCAGAATTGCTCAACGGAGTTGGCAACCAATTAGCAACGCCTTATTTATTTCTTTAGCAGATGAAAATGCCGAGGTGAAAAAAAATGCTATTCGTGATGTAACCGCCTTATATAAATCTATTTTCCCCTTAACCCAATGTCTTTCTCAAATGCTCGGAGATAAAGATCAAGAAGTGCAACAAACAGTCAAGTGGGCATTAGAACAATTTCAGCAACAACTTCCTCCTTCTCCAGTCAGAAGTCAGAAGTCAGAAGTACCCCCATTCGAGGGCAAGCCACAAGGGTATAACATCAGAAGTCAGAAGTCAGAATGTTAATATCAATTATCTATAGCTGATAGCTACGAAAATGTTGAATATTCTTTTGTTATCTACTTCCGTCGGCGCACTGGGTTCTGGACAAGGAGGAGGTGTAGAATTAACTGTCCAAAATTTGGCTCAAGAGTTGCGTCGTCGAGGGCATAAATTAGAAGTAGTTGCTCCCCAAGGCTCGTTTTTAACTGGTATTGCTGTTACTAATATTGAGGGTAATTTACAAATTCCCGTGCAAACTCAAAGTCGTGATGTACCGATTTGTTTACCTGATAATTCGGTCTTGGCGAATATGTGGGACTATGCTCGACAGGTACAACATAATTATGATTTGCTGGTAAATTTTGCTTTTGACTGGCTACCGTTCTATTTAACTCCCTTTTTTCAAACTCCTATTGCCCATTTCATTAGTATGGGATCGATGACCACTGCTAGCGATCGCATTATGCAGCAGGTAATCTCGCAATATCCAGGTACTTTTGGTGTTTATACTCAATCTCAAGCGGATACTTTTCCTTTTGCTAATGACTGCAAGATTCTCAGTAGTGCCATTGATTTATCTCTTTATCAATTTAATCCTACCCCTGAAAACAGTTTGGCTTGGTTAGGACGCATTGCTCCCGAAAAAGCCCTTGAAGACGCTGTAGAAGCCGTTAATATTACAGGCATCCCCTTAAAGATTTATGGCAAAATCCAGGATCAGGAATATTGGGAACAGATTTGTCGTGATTTTCCTGATGCACCGCTAGAATATCAAGGCTTTTTAAACACTAAGCAATTACAGCAACAATTGGGTAAAGCCCGTGCCTTATTAATGACTCCCCGTTGGCTGGAAGCTTTTGGTAATGTAGCCATAGAAGCCCTTGCCTGTGGTGTCCCAGTCATTGCCTATCGCCGTGGTGGCCCAGCAGAGATCGTCAAACATGGAAAAACAGGCTTTTTGGTTAAACCTGATAGTGTTACAGGACTAGTGACAGCAATCAATAACCTGGAGCAAATTGACCGTCAACTCTGTCGTCAGCAAGCAGAAGCTGAATATTCCCTCGCAGCTTTAGGCGATCGCTTTGAAGCTTGGTTTAATATGATTACTGATTACTGATTACTGATTACTGATTACTGATTACTGATTACTGATT
>CAYMWC010000493.1:0-1974 GCA_964393695.1 uncultured Pleurocapsa sp. | reverse complement strand
AATACTAAATATTGCTCTAATAAGTCAAGTTTCTAGATTGCGATCGCTTCAAACCCAAAGTTTTCCATCTACTGAGCTTACTTCCTACTTCCTACTCATATTATTCTGGTCTTAATTTGAGAATTTGTCAACGCGAATGAGGTAGAAGATTTGGCTTGTTCACTACTAATAATAGTCCAGCCTACTTGACGTAATTTTTGAAAAGTTGCCCAACCTTTTGAACCTCCAGGTACTTTATAATCGGGCACAAAGTGAGGAGAAGCTGTATATACTTTCCAAGGTTGGTGTGGGTATTCTCTTAAATGGAGCGCAATTTTTGATTGATTTCCGTTACATGGTAGCCAACACATTTCTTTCATGATTATCTAGTCACTCATATTTCGATTTGTATATTTGCGACTATGTTAATAAGTTTTTATTAATAAACAATCTATCAAAAGTTATGGATCAAAATACAGTTGAATTTATTCGCTTTCGTAGTTAATAATTAAGATTTTGTCATTTTTTATACAGACAAAGCTTGTTTGATAATACATCCTCTTGGAAAGATTTGAAAATCTGATGATTTCTGTTTACTTGATAAATTAATAAATTAATTTTATTACTATGTTAAGGCTATAAAAAGTCATTTTAAAAGTAATTTCTGATAATTAAAACCTAAATAACTATAATTCAGTAAGCCCTAAGTATAAGTTTTTAATTTTTGATATCGCCCCTACTCTGACTTCTTATTTGCGAAGCTTATCCTTTAGGACTTCTGACTTCTATTTTCAAGCTAGGTCTGTTGCTTAAACAAATCATCACTTTTTGTTTGTAAACTGCGTTCTACTTCTAACAACAAGGCATCAATATCAATGGGTTTATAAATTAAACCGTTTGCACCAGCAGCGATCGCTTTATTCTTATCAGTATATTGATCAGCAGTCACGAAAAAGATAGGAATAAATGGTAAGTTTTCATCTTCACGTAAGCAATGAATAACTTCATACCCATCCATATGTGGCATCATTACATCTAGTAAAATTAAATCAGGTTGACATCCTTTTATTTTTTCAAGAGCTTCTTTACCGTTATCAGCTAAACCAACAGTATACCCTTGACTTTCTAAGATAAATTGCAGCAAGTATAAATTATCGATACAGTCATCTATGACTAAAATGTATTCTCTTTTTCGATTTTGCAATTCATTCATTTTACCAAAACATTTTGACAGCCTTGTATTCTATTTTACAAAGTAATAGTATAGCCGTATCTCTATCGAATGATGTAGTTTTAAAATTAGTTTTAAATTTTAATAAATTAGATTAAAAAACAAAATTGAGTCATAAGTGTTTATTAATCTTCCAGTCCCCCAGTCAGCCTAAATAAATAACCTCTGTCAATCGGATTTAGTATTAGAAGTTAGAAACAAACCTTGTCTCTCCCCGCCTCCTCTGCCCAATCTCAACTAGTCAATTAAATGCGTACAGGACTGACTATTCGCTAATATTCGCAACTTTTCCCCGAAAAACAATATAGTTGTAAATATTGTACGCCAACATGATTGGAATCAAGAAACCAATAAAAATAATCATAAATACCAAAGAACTAGGACTAGCAGCAGCTTGGTAAATTGTAATTTTAGTAGGAATAATATAAGGAAAAACTACTAAACCTAAACCAATAAATGAAAGAAAAAATAATAATATAGTCCAAACAAAAGGTCGTCTTTCTTGTTGTAAAAAGAGACTTCTTAATAAGAAGTAGATTAATAAACCTCCTAACAAAGGAATGAGAGCAAAAATGTAAATCAGTGGTGCGTCAAATAATCTAGCTCTAGCACTTACGGAAAAAATAGGTGTAGTAATTGTTAAGTAAACTGCACCGATAAATGTCGTTACTGCTGAAATTTTAGCAGTCGTATAATGAGTAGTCTGTAAATCTGACTTTTCCTGTTAAGTATGAAACGAAGGCGAGGAAAGCATTATAGACTTG
>CAYMWC010000492.1:0-1978 GCA_964393695.1 uncultured Pleurocapsa sp. | reverse complement strand
ATTAATAACAGATAACTTGACGCAAAAGCTGTTGCTGTCGGTTGAAATGCTTTTGTTCTTCGGTTAATAACCCATAATTCTCAATGGGAAGTCGCATATCCCATTGGGTTTCTGCAAAGGCTAATAAATTAGAGCCCATAACCAAACCTGTAAACAGGAATTGCCAACCAATTATAGTAGCGGTCAGAAGTGTTGAGACAAAAGATAAGATGAAAGAAACTAAATAGAGCGATAGAAATGGCAAGAGCTTATAGTTACGATTTACGCCAAAAAGTAATTCAAGCGATGCCTACGGCAAGCGAAGCGATCGAGTTAGATGGATGGAGAAAAAGCGAAGCAGCACAAATGTTTCAAATTAGCCGAAATACGATTGATTTATGGCTCAAGCGAAAGCAACAAACAGGAGATTATCGTCCACAATCAAACCGCCCTCACAGCATCAAAAGCAAGATAACTGATTGGCAAGCATTTCAAGAATTTGCCGACAGACACGGCGAGCCAACTCAAGCTCAAATGGCTCAGTTATGGGGTGAGACGCTCAGCCCTCGAACAATTTCGAGAGGGTTGAAGAAAATTGGTTTCACGGGAAAAAGCGGTCAGACCCCGCGTACCACAAGGGCATAATATCGCCGGTAGGCGCAAGGGAACGCTGACCAAGACAAAAGACTACGGATATGAAGAAAGAGACGAAGACAGAAGAAAAAAATTCCCAACGGCAATAGCTAATATCGAACCATCACAAAGGGTATACGTCGATCAATCAGGAATGGATAGTCGTAGTGACTATGGATATGGATGGAGTAAACGGGGTCAAAAATTTGATGCCCTCAAGTCAGGAAGAAGAAATTGTAGAGTGAATATGATCGCAGCTTATTGTCAAAAGCAACTAAAGGAGGTCGCATTCAGGAATTGATAGAGTCAGCTGGCTGCCGTTTACTTTATTTGCCACCTTATTCCCCAGATTTAAATCGAATTGAAAAATGTTGGGCATGGCTCAAGAGTCGTATTCGTCACCTCTTGCCAAGCTCAGATAATTTGAGGTCGGCAATGGAATCATACTAAATCCGATTCTAAAAACCCACTTTAAATCAAAAGTATAAAAGAAGCTGAAACCTTTCTGAATTCTGACTTCTGACCTCTGACTTTTCATCATTTTTAAATAGTATATTTCAACAGGATTTAGTATAAGTCATACTAAATCCGTTTTTGAAAACATACTTTCCCGTCGAGAGTTTGAATTAGGCTACAATTCTAGTGCCTAGTGCAAGCGTGCCTAGTGCCTAACCTCAACTTTTAAATAGCGTATCTAAACAGGATTTAGTATCATATTGCTTACGGCGAAAAATCGGTTGCGTTGAATTGAAAATGTTCATTCAGTTTTTTGTGCTGGAGAATATACAGAATTGTTTGTATTTCTGATATTCAATTAAGCATTTGCCACTCTATGGGTTGGGCTAGACAGTGCCGAGCGTTTCGTTATCCAGCCTCTCAACTCACTGGTGCAGCTTTAACTTGGCTCAACAAGCCGTGTAGTTTCTCACCTTTGATCGCTTCTGTTTCAAAAAGTAGTGTGGCGATCGTCTATAGTAAATCTCGATTCTGCTTGAGGGCATTCAACGCTTGATGATGAGCCGTTTCTTCACTCATGATTCGGCAGGGATTGGGCATATTATTATCCAAAAACATGAGTTGTTGTCCCTGTTGGTTGACTAATGCTGTAGTTCATTTCACAGCCAAGCTCATACTTTAGCATATGGTTTTTCCTGTCCTTTCAATACGAGCAGATGCTGGAGCCGAAGCCGGTTGTAACGCTGCACCCACAAACAGGGCAGATTGAAGGCTGTTCCCACGGCGAGGTTTACCAGTACACCCCAGCCAGGAGTCCAGAGCATCGTCACTAACCAGAACAGCCAGATGGCGATATGAACGTATTCCGCCCGACGGGTTTCAGCCAAGAAACGGGACATTACGGCACAGT
>CAYMWC010000491.1:0-1984 GCA_964393695.1 uncultured Pleurocapsa sp. | reverse complement strand
CGTTGAACTCTTTTTCCATCTCGTTTTAGCCATACCCATGACAAGAAAACAGGAATATCTAGTCCATTCAAATAAACTTGTTGTCCGCGAGTTTTAATTTCAGATACTTTACGTCCATCCTTGAGCTTTCTAGTTTTAGCTATTCCAACAATTGCGTGAGAACTGAAATAATCATGAATTTTATTGATTAATTTTATTGTGCCAAAAGCTGTGTCACCCAAGATATAAATTTGGAAAGACTTAGTTAATGTTGAAGGCAAATTGTTTAATAGTTTTTGTGCTAATCCAGAAGGAGAAGTAGTGCCTTTTCCTCGATAAACACGGAAACTCCAAGGAAATCTCCAATTACCTATCACCAAGTACATTACTACAATATGTAAACCTTTTTGA
Organism: uncultured Pleurocapsa sp.; assembly: GCA_964393695.1. Taxonomy (GTDB): domain Bacteria; phylum Cyanobacteriota; class Cyanobacteriia; order Cyanobacteriales; family Xenococcaceae; genus Waterburya. The sequence goes on along the minus strand of CAYMWC010000491.1, from coordinate 1,594 downwards.
TGATGATAGACTCGAACCAAATCTTGAAGATGGGAAAAATTGCCAACTTTTTCTAGGGTAGTTAGATCGAGAATAACTTGAAGAGTAGGTTTTCGACCTATTCGTTTTTGAGAACAAATTAAATTTAAAATATAAGCACGAATTGTCCGAATTACGGAACGAGTAGACCAATTATAATGATTCAGAAACCGACTAATAGCACTCTCTGATTTAGTCTGACAATGATGAGGAACACCATTCCCTTTTCCAGAAAGAAATAAACCTAACAGAGATTCTAGAGTCTCGCGGTACGATAAATGGTGGGCATGATTTGTTTCAACGTTGCGATTAATTCTTCGACTTGAGGTAGGATAGAAGTCATTCACTAGTTCTCTATTTAAAAAGGAGAACTAGTTTACCATATTAAGCGCAAAACCATATCCATCAATGGCTAAGAAAGAAAGCGAGCTTGAAATAAGTCAAAGAGCAGAACGTATTCGTACCGCAATTGCTCTGTTAGAATCCCAAAAAGCGGAAATTGAAAGAAACGAAGTAGTCGCTCCCCTTGGGTGTTATGTTGCCCGATATCAAGCCAGGGGTCAGAAACATCGTTATTGGTATTATCAGCTTAGAGCAAGTTCAGCAATTTTTCCCAAAACCAATAAAGTAAATGAATATTCTAGGTTTCAACATTTAGGAAAAGCTGGAAGTGAAGCACATATTGATGGAGTTTTAGCTGTCGTTAGAAGAAATCAAATTGATGAATTAGCCAGAGCTATTGAAGCACTAAAAGAAAGTTGGTTAGATTTATATAGTGATGAAGAAAAAGCTGGTCATCGGGTGGAATAAATTATGTCCTGACCAGATTTCTTTTACTATTGAATATCAGTTCAACTCTAAACATAGAGAACAAGCTGTAATTATCTGCTCACAATTACTTCAGCTATTCATTCTCATATCAACTTTTCTTGGTGCAAGATCTGAGTTTTAGATAAACCTTCGGCTGGTATGGGATTGCCGATAACTGCATGAGTCATCAGAAGCGCAGCATCGAGCGGTTTTCCTTGAGAGTCAACTGCTCTTACTCCTGGCAAATAGTTTTTGCATCGAGAGTTATAAGGAAACAAAGAACAGAGAGTTTCTAGATCTACTTCATTACTTTTCCCTCGAATCGGCGAAAGCAATCCCAGTGCAACCGAGCTGGCCGTTCCTGATAATAAATAAATTAGAAATCGTCGTCGTTTTTTTTGTCCGAGTCTAGTTGGAGCATTTTTCTCTTCCATGTTAATCTGCCAATCGCTTGCCCAGAAGCCTGTGATCCTCGCGTATACCTGATGAGTACTAGCATTTTGGTTATAAAGTTCGACTACTCCATCTTTTAAGCCTAGATTCTGAGAGATTTTCGGAGATATGCCCCCAGCATTGGCGAGATAGATTCCGAAACTGAGGAGAGCGCTTACGCAGTTGCGTATGCTTACGCGATCGCCAGTTTTGATGGCATTGCCGAATAAATCCCGAACTTTCTCGCTTCATAACTCGAAGCTGCCATATGCGAAGCGGTTTGACACTCTCACCGCTGACCCTTCGGGTTCAACGGGAGATTCTTGACTCATCG
>CAYMWC010000490.1:0-1988 GCA_964393695.1 uncultured Pleurocapsa sp. | reverse complement strand
CTTGTTTAGTTACTCTGTTAACCATTATGCAGGAAAAATCTTCTCGATTTGCCTTCTTGCTGTTAGGTAAACAGGCGATCGCGGCGATCGTTTTTTCTTGGTTACTTGCCTGGGGAGGGTTATTAATTAAGTAATTGATAGGGGCGAACGGTCGTTCGCCCGTACATAAGTAATAAGTTTTGCTCTTTTTAAATACCTTTATAAAATATCAATGGAAAGCAAATTATGACTCAAATTCTTAACCGTTTGCCAGATAAATGTGATCTACATATCCTTTGTAGCTATAAGAATCAAACTCCAACCGTGCAAATTATTCGGATTACTAATATCCCTAATTGGTATTTTGAACGAGTAGTTTTTCCTGGAGAATTACTATTATTTGAAGCTTTGCCTGAAGCCGTTTTAGAAATTTATATCAGCGAGGAAGCAAGACCATTTTGGAGCGATCGCTTTCTCTGTGATTGTCTAAAGGTAAAGCATACTGCCTATGTAAATACTTGAAGATTACACTTGTATGTTAGAACCAACCACTATCAAACAAACAGCCCTCGATTATCTGTTGTCCAATCTGGAAATATTTCCAGAACATCGTCACTTGTTTGAGGTTGTAGGTGCAACCTGTTTTGATAATAACGAGTGGATGATTAACATCAGTATTGTCGGTTTGGTGGGTAAATATTGGAATGTTTTTGTCGATGGCACTACGGGCAAAACTGTACCAGACTGGGAGTTTAATACAGATTGCCAAGACTATAATGAACCTCATCAATATCCCCATCTGCCCGACTATTTAAATCAATTGCTCGATCGCCTGACTGCAAGAGTTCTTAGGTAGATCAAGCACTGCTTTGTGTATGATAATGATTATCAAAATTGGAAAATTTAGCTAACATGAATCCTCTATTTACCGCCAGAACTTCAGTAGAACAAGTAGAAGAAGGTGAACAATTTGCTCCAAAATTCGACTGTAATGGTCTAATTCCAGTAGTTACCACCGATGTCAACACTGGTGAAGTGCTAATGCACGGTTATATGAATGAAGAGGCGTTAGTTAAAACCATTGAAACAGGGGAAGCTCATTATTACAGTCGCAGTCGTCAGCAGCTATGGCATAAGGGTAAATCTAGTGGATTGGTGCAAAAAGTACAGCAGTTAGCTATTGATGACGACCAAGATTGTCTCTGGATGCAGGTTATAGTAGCTGGTTCGGGAGCAAGTTGTCACGTGGGTTATCGTTCTTGTTTTTATCGTCGTATTCCTACAGGAAAAAATGTTATTTCTGCCCAGCAATCAATTCAGTTAGTGTTTACGGAAGAGGAGAAAACATTTGACCCTCAAGCAGTTTATGGTGATGCCCCTAACCCGACACAATTATAAATAAATGCGATCGCTTTGACGAATAGTTTTTGAAAATTTGGGCGATCGCATAAATATTTTAACTACGTTGGTAAAAGCTTACGAACAAAAACATTTTCCCATTGAAGCACCAAACCAGATTGAGGCAATACTATATTATTTAGAAGCTTGCGGATTATGCGATCGCGATTTGGAGAGTTCTATTGGTAATTCCGAACAGGTAACAGCAATCTTAAATAGACAAAAACCTTTGACTTTAGATGTAATCCGAGGCTTAAATAAAGATTTAGGACTTCCAGCAGAAATATTAATTCAATCTTATTCACTTATAAAAACTTCTGCATAATGAAGGTGCGATCGCCTTTCAAATAGATTGACATTTAAAATATATAACCCACAGAATTACTCATAAACCTTGCTACGATGAGCAATAATAATTACATTAACTACAACTAAATCATCCTCAATCGAATAAACAACTCGATAATCTCCAACTCTGTAGCGATAATATCCAGAATAAGAGCCTTTTAATGGCTTGATATTAGGATGAGAACGAGGATTGTTTTCTAGGTTTTTAAAACATCTTGCTAGTTTTTTGGCTAAGGCGCGATCGCTTTTGGCAAAAACTTTTT
>CAYMWC010000489.1:0-2028 GCA_964393695.1 uncultured Pleurocapsa sp. | reverse complement strand
GATCTCGTTAGGATGTTACTAAATGATGCACTTAAAGATGTAAATGAGTAATTAAATATTTAAACATGGTAGAAACAAGTGACAAATACAACCGAGCGCGATCATGAATGACTTAAATCGTTTCATCAGCGCACAAGACGAAGTTTACGACCGCGTTTTAGCAGAGTTAAAAAATGGTCACAAGCGTTCCCATTGGATGTGGTACATATTTCCTCAGCTTGACGGATTAGCTCAAAGTACAACTTCAAAATATTACGCCATAAAAAGCCCCTCTGAAGCGATCGCTTATCTCAATCATCCCGTTTTAGGAAAAAGATTGAAAGAGTGTACTGATACGATTCTTTTGATTGAAGGAAAAACAGTTTCGGAAATCTTTGGTTATCCCGATGATCTCAAACTATTTTCTTCTATGACATTATTTTCTGAAGTTGCAGCAGAGCCTATATTCATCCGTGTCCTCGATAAGTATTTCCAAGGCGAGCGAGATGATAGAACACTCCAGTTATTAAAGAAGCTCAAGAATACAAATAAGTAATTAAGTAATGCAGTAAGTAACGCAGTAAACATTTAAATAATTAATAAAGCCATGATTGATGATTTTGATTGGGAAGAAGAACAGGACTATCCAGAAGAACTATATCCCGTCTTAGAACTATCCGATAGTATATTAGAACTGACGGCAAAACTAGAAACAATCAGAGGAAAATTAGACGATTTCGAGCAAAGATATTTAGAGGCTGATGAAGAAGAACGGGAGTGTGAAGGTTACGAAATTCCTGACTCAACAACACTTGAGCGTTGGCAAGCTGCGATTGAAGAGATGAGCGATCACGCAGTGCCAGGCTTCGCCTGATCGCTTGGATTTGTTAGGCGAACCGCTTTAATTTTCATTCCTCAGTCATTCAAAAAGCACAATTCTTTGGAAGAGGTTCGACAGAAGCTAATGAACTGGCAAAATCATTGGATAAAGTGGAATCAGAAAAACCATCTTTTACCGTTCCTTTTTGAGCGTTTGGACTATAACCATCTGGGTGCAGATGTACTCTAACAATTACTTCTTGTCGGGGTGAGATGGCTACAGTACCTCCCGTGCGGATAAATGGTTGTTCGTCTACATGGGAGTGTAATAAAACTCGACGGTACAATAGTTCTGCCTCTGGAGTAATTACTTCCCACCAATCGGCATAGCGGTCACATCCAGTATCGGGACTACTGACAGTAACGGCAAAGGTATAATTATTTGGTTCTCCTGTAGCTGCAACTTTTAAGACTTTAGCAGGGTTATTTGTAGCTAAAACGGGTTGTGGTACTTGTGAGTCATTCATTATCAAACATCCACTGCAAATTAAAATTAAAGCTAAACATAAAATTTTAGTCATAATTATTGCCAATTCAACTCAGAATTATCTTTATAATTAAATATCAGTACAATAGTATTTAAAAATTCGATGTGCGGCAGATTTACTTCATATCATTCTAGTTCTGAAATTGCCAAAGCTTTTAACTTGGCCGATGTTCCCGAATTTAAAGCCAGATATAATATCGCTCCTACTACTGAAGTAGCAACAGTTATAGGTTCTGATATATCTAGGAAACGGGAATTTAAATGGTTGCGTTGGGGTTTAATTCCCCATTGGGCAAAAGATAAGAGTATCGGCAATAAACTAATCAATGCCAGAGCCGAAACAATAGCTGAAAAACCTTCTTTTAGAAGCGCGTTTAAACATTCTCGCTGTTTGATTATTGCTTCGGGATTTTATGAATGGCAACGACAGGAGAAAGGAAAACAGCCATTTTTAATTCAGCCAACAGATAACTTACCATTTGCTTTTGCTGGATTGTGGTCAACTTGGAATCAAGAAGGAGAAATCATTGATAGCTGCACCATTATTACTACTGAAGCGAATGAAATAATGCAACCAATTCATGGGCGAATGCCAGTTATCTTACATTCTGATGACTACGATTTATGGCTCGATTGTACTGTCAAACAACCAGAATTATTGCAACCACTTTTACAGCCGTTTG
>CAYMWC010000488.1:0-2050 GCA_964393695.1 uncultured Pleurocapsa sp. | reverse complement strand
AGGCAAGGGGTTTAGGCTAGATTGCCCCTGGTGACAGCTTCGCTAGTTTTACCCCTACTAGCAAAGTAAGTACGGTCGTCGGGTCAGTTGCCAAGACTGAAATTAAGAGCATTAGTTTTGATGATGAAGAAGCGATCGCACTTCTCGAAGAACTACAACAGACTTATCCTGGGGCAGACATCTACTTGAACGGAGAACTAACGGTAGATTTTCCTGAAGATGTGAAGATTCCTGTTGAACCGAATCAGATGGTTACGGCTGAGTTGGTTGGGAGTAGTTTGAAGTTGAATTATTGTAGTTTGGATAGGGCGATCGCATATCTTAACGCTCAATATGCGCTAGGTACGGTAGAAATAAAGATACTTTCAAGTAATTGAGAAGGAGCAAGCATTGTGACAAGTATCAAATTCCCACCAAATCCCTACAGCCTTGATGGTAATCAGGTTGACCCCGCAGCATCTCTTTCTCTGGGAGCTATAAAAATACGCTACCCATCACTCGATGAGATTCGTAAGGTAGCCAAGTCGCTTATCTTTGAATTCCCTTTTCCGCAGAACGAGCAAGCATTAGTCGATGAAATAGAAGAACTAAAAGAGCTAGAAGCTCATCGAAAAAATCCTTTGACCAGCTGTAACGACAGGTGTCGTGAGCGCAGAAAGCTCTCGCTTTTCTTGAAGGAGCGAGCTTGCGGAGATGGGTTTGATCAACAACACAAAGTAGGCGGGAAAGAAATCATTACGGGCGAGGATCTTGCTCGATGGTTTGAAAATGATACTCCTTTACTTGGCGGATGGATGGCGTTGAATGCTCTTTTGAGAGAATCACCCAAGCCACCTACGCAACAGGCAGAAATTTGGGCTGCTCTAAATGTGTCGATACACGCAGCACTCCTTGCAGCATGGCACTATAAATGGATGGAGCCACAGACGCGTTTGAAGCCACGCCCAAGCGAAGTGGATTCAAGCCTGACAGTGCTTTACGCCAAGCCAGAACAAGGAAATTTTTCTGGCGTTCCGAGGCACCCAACTTACCCATCTGGGCATAGCACGGTAGGAGGGGCTACCAGCGCAGCACTTAAACACTTCTTTAGAGATATAGAGTGGGCAGCTGAAGAATTAGATAATCTAGCAGATAATGCTGGTTTGGCTCGGATGTGGGCTGGCATTCATTATCGGTCTGACCATGAATTTGGTATCGCACTGGGTAACGCTGTTGCGCAACTTGTATTGAAATAATCGTCCGCCTCTGAACTCCAACGTTAACAATTGCTCCACAAGTGCGATCGCACCACTGGAAGAACTACAACAGACTTATCCTGGGGCTGACATATTTCTTAACGGAGAACTGACGGTAGATTTTCCTGAAGATGTCAAGATTCCCGTCGAACCTAATCATACTAAATCCGATTACCAAAATATATATATAATTAAGAGAAAAAATCACGATAATAGTTAATGCCCAAAAAAGCTTATTTAGCCCAACATTTTAGTTCAAAGGAACTGAAAGAAAAATATCTTAAGAGTCGAGATCCTGTAGAAATTAGAAGATGGCATTTATTGTGGAAAATATCCCTGGGATGGACAATTAAAAACAGCGCGATCGCAGTGGGATGTTCTTACCCTTATGCTCAAAAAATTCTCAATAGATACAACAGCAATGGAGAAGTAGGAATCACTAATCAAAAAAATAGAACAAGCAATCATCCTCGGGGCAAAAAAAGATTGCTCAACTCTCAACAGCTAGAGCAATTAAAGCAACAAATTGAACAAACACCAAGTGATGGAGGAATCTGGACTGGGACAAAAGTAGCACGTTGGATAGAAAAAGAAACAGGAAGAGAAAGAGTCTGGAATCAGAGAGGGTGGGATTACCTAAAAAAGTGCAGGTACTCATGGCAGAGTCCGAGACAAGCACATAAAAAAGCAGATAAATTAGAGCAAGAAATCTTTAAAGCGAACTTACCATTAAAAGTCAAAAAACTAGAACAAGAAAATCCAAATGTACAAATAGATACTTGGTTTTTTGATGAGCATAGAATAGGTTTAAAACC
>CAYMWC010000487.1:0-2063 GCA_964393695.1 uncultured Pleurocapsa sp. | reverse complement strand
TTGTGCTGGGGCGCGTCCTACTGCTATTGTCATGCTGAATGGATCTCCAAAATACTACTTATTTAGATCGTTAGAATTATTACGATTTTATTGATTTGACACAAAATGAAGCTCAAACCAATTGTGAGAAAAATTAACTTTTCTTTACTTATATTACACATAATAAAAGAAAATAATAGATATTGCTAGGACAAATCCAAAGAAAAAATTAAGTTTTCCCAAGCGAAAAATTAAATCCAAGCTGGGAATTTCTGTAAATTTGGCAGATAATTTAACTGTTACCATCTTTATATGAGAATTTTATGCTTACAATTGACATAGTTTTACAAGACATTCCTTTACCTATTTCTGTGCAGCGTAAAGAAGCGGAAGCTGCCGAAAGTCTTTATCAAACAATCCTACAAGCCATGCGTTCTGGTAGCTCAGAAGTCATTGAGCTTACTTGTGACAAAGACGAGGATAGAAAAGTAGCGGTTAAGGGCAGTCTAATTTGTGCAGTCAGCCTCAATAAAAAGTCAAGTGGAATGGCAGAAGGTAGAGTACCTGGATTCTTTGCTGCTACTACTGCTAACAAGTAATGACGTACTCCGCGGATATAGAGTCAGATAAGTTACCAGTCATTAAAGTCAACAACATTTATTTTGGTTGGTCTTTCGAGTCAATGGTATTGAACGATTGCTCGTTACAAGTACCTCAAGGTGAATTTTGGATGCTTTTAGGTAACAACGGTAGTGGCAAATCAACTCTGTTGAGACTTTTGGCAGGGTTGTTAATTCCTGATGCTGGCTCGATCATCATGCCCTATAAGACAGGATTTGTCTTTCAAAATCCCGATCATCAGTTAGTTATGCCCACTGTCGGTGCGGATATTGCCTTTGGGTTAGTAAGTGAAAACTTGTCCCCAGTCCAAGTCAAGCAGCGAGTTAAAGCAGCTTTAGAGGCGGTAAATCTACTAGATTTAGAGCGTAGACCAATTCATGCTCTCAGTGGCGGGCAAAAACAACGAATTGCGATCGCTGGTGCAATTGCCCGTAACTGTGAAGCAATTTTGTTTGATGAACCCACCGCTTTACTAGATACCGACACCCAGTTGGAACTAGTAGCTCAAGTCAGAAATCTAGTCAAAAAACATAATTTAACCGCTTTGTGGGTTACTCACCGTCTTGAAGAACTGGACTATTGCGACGGTGCTTTCTTATTAGAGGGGGGCAAAGTTATCGCTCAAGGAGAACCTCAAACACTCAAGCAAAAGTTGCTAGCAACAGAAAGATAAAAATGAGGTAATAATTTATTTTGTTTAACTTTTTGTTAACAATTGTGCTTAGAATGAGGAGATGTCATTATTTATTTTTAGGAAAATAGTCATTTGCAATGCTGCCCTCTACCCACCAGGCAATACTGCTCGTCGATGGTTACAATATCATCGGCGACTGGTCAGACTTAAAGCAAAGTCGCGATCGCCACGGACTAGAAACAGCCCGTCGTGAGTTAATTGAATGCTTAATTAATTACGCTGCTGCTGTTGCTTACCGCACCAAAATAGTTTTTGATGCCCAGTATCAAGATACTCCTCGTAGTGCTACAGCCTATACTCCAGAGTTATCAGTCCATTACACTGCTTTTGCTGAAACAGCCGATACTTATATAGAGAAGTTTTGTGCTACATTTAACCAGAAAAAATACCAGCAGGAATCAACACGATTAATTGTAGCGACCAGCGATCGCGCCCAACAACTAACTGTAATTGGCTACGGTGCAGAGTGGCGATCAGCCCAAATGCTAGCAGGAGAAGTAGAACTAATAGCTCGCAAAACCAAAGCTAAAAGACAGACCAAGAAGAAACCTTCTGGTCGTTTTTTATTTCATACCCTCGATCCCGCAGCCCAAAAACGCCTTAGACAAATGCAACGAGGTACACAATGAAGCTACATACTACGGGAAAAAATTTTTCGCCAAATATTGACAGTAACAAAAATATTAGATATATTTAAAAACGTTGCCAGTAAAAATGAAGTCTGCAACGCACCTAAGCCCCCATCGTCTAGTGGCCTAGGACACCTCCC
>CAYMWC010000486.1:0-2126 GCA_964393695.1 uncultured Pleurocapsa sp. | reverse complement strand
TGGATATCATATCAATCAAGCTCTAGAGCAAATGAAAATATGTACCGCAGATCCTCTATGTTCGGAGCATATACCTGATGAAGGAACTCCTTCACTTCACTGGTCAGCTTGTCACTCCTGCTTATTTGCTCCAGAAACTTCTTGTGAACGAGGGAATAAATTACTGGATCGCTCGGTTCTCGTTTCTACAGTAACCAAAGACGATCTTGCCTTCTTCAAAAGTTAGTTCTAAAACAAATAAAACCTAAATCAATCTATTTTATTAATGACTAGCCTATTGTTGGCGAAAATGGCGTTGAGCCGAGATACGGATACTGTTGGCGAATTCAAAAACCGTACTAAAGAGCGATCGCTAATTCTAAAAATTCAAGATCCTGCTCCAATGCTAATAATCTAAAATAAACTCATCGGATGCTTGGTGAGCTTATGTGTTTACATCCTGAATTAATTCTGCCCGTTCCAGAAGCGACAGCAAAAGTAGCAAAAGCAGCTTTCCCCAAAGGCAATAGATATATGCGTTTGAGAGATGAACTGGGAGTATTCTATAACGATGAAGATTTTGCCGAACTATATCCAGAGCGAGGACAAAGTGCGATTCCTCCCTGGCGATTAACGATGATCCTAATCATGCAGTTTCTAGAAAATCTGTCGGACAGACAAACAGCAGATGCAGTCAGGGGAAGAATTGATTGGAAATACGCTCTATCTCTAGAATTAGAAGATGATGGGTTTGACTTTTCTGTTTTGAGTGAATTCCGCGATCGCTTAATCGAAGGTAGTAGAGAAAAACATATCTTAGATAAAATGTTGTCTAGATTCGGAGAATTAGGACTGCTAAAATCCAGGGGGAAAGCTCGAACTGATTCAACTCATATACTTGCAGCCGTTAAGGAATTAACAAGGTTAGAACACCTTGAAGAAACTTTAAAATATGCTTTAAATACATTAGCTGCATTTACTCCAACTTGGCTTGAGGGAATTTTAACTCCTGAATTTTATGAACGCTATGGTCAAAAAGTAGAACATTCTAAGAAAACCAGAACTGCTGCGGAAAAAGAAGCCAAAGCAATCGCTATTGGTACTGATGGGTTTTACTTGCTTGAAGCTATTTATGCTGATACTACACCTCCTTTAATTCGTAATCTGGAAGCCGTAGAAGTACTACGCCAAGTTTGGGTACAGCAGTATTACGCTCCTACAGAGGGAAAGGCTCAATTGCGGAGTAATAAAGATGGTCCACCTCATGCCAAAAGAATTTTCTCCCCTTATGAGATTGAAGCTCGCAAAAGCACCAAACGCTCTACCAGTTGGACTGGTTACAAAGTCCATTTAACCGAAACCTGTGAAAAAGATTTACCTCACTTAATTACCCATGTAGAAACTACTGTAGCGACAACTCAAGACCCTACAGTTCTCCCCTCAATTCATCAAGATTTGGCAGAAAAAGAAATTTTGCCTCAACAGCATTTGGTCGATAAAGGCTATACTTCAGCACAGTTAATTGCCAGCAGTCAAAAAGAATATGGTATTGATTTATTTGGACCAGTAGCTCTCAATGCTAAATGGCAAGCTAAAGAGGGACTCGGATTTGATCTGTCTAACTTTAGAGTCTATTGGAAACGAAAAGTTGTTTATTGCCCACAGGGTAAGTGCAGTCGGGTCTGGAGAAACAGTCATGATGCTTATGGCAAATCTGTAATTCGTATTGAATTTCGTAAAAGTCATTGTTTGGCTTGTCCAGTTCGTTCTCAATGCACTCATGCCAAAGTTAATCCTCGTGGTTTAACTTTGATGGTTCAAGAGGAATATGAAGCCCTCGTCAATGCCAGACAAAGACAAAAAACGGTAGAATTTAAACAGCAATATTCTCTACGCTCGGGAATTGAAGGGACTATTTCCCAGGGCATTCGTGGTTTTAATTTACGGCAGTGTCGTTATGTTGGATTAGAGAAAACTCGCCTACAACATATTCTGACCGCATCTGCGATAAATTTAGAGAGGATTTATGCTTGGCTCGAAGAAATTCCACTGGCTAAAACTCGTATTTCTCATTTTGAAAAAATGGCAAATCAGAAACTAGCGATCGCTCTTTAGTACGATTTTTGAATTCGCCAACAGTATCAGAA
>CAYMWC010000485.1:0-2128 GCA_964393695.1 uncultured Pleurocapsa sp. | reverse complement strand
CTAGTCTTCGTCTTGATTGGCTTTTACCTCAATCTGCTTAACCCGAACTCAGGTTTTTATAATACGTTCTCCAGATACACACACTAGTAAAGGATTAATTTTAGTCTCCTGAAGGTATCCAAGACTCCCAGAGGTACTAAAAAACAACCCTTACAGAAGTTAGCAAATTACGCTACTTTAAGCTAATTTGAACCAAGCTGATTCAGAAGATGCTTAACGGTAGATTGGCTTTATTCGAGCGTAGTATTCACTAAGGAAAATTTAAGGACTAGAGATACACAATAAAGCGATTATTTAACTTAGTAGTGCAAATGAACTTAGGGCAAGCCGAAGCTATTAAATAATTCACATATCTGAAAATAAGTCAATACTTTATTCTGAAAAGTCTTAAATATCTAATAAATTGGCTTATGTACTCTGCGTACATTAGGAGTACACAAGCTTTGAAAGAGCGGAGAGGGAGGGATTTGAACCCCCGAACCCTCGCAGGTTTCCCGATTTCAAGTCGAGCGCATTCGACCACTCTGCCACCTCTCCAAAGACGGCTTAATTATAATAGCAAAGAATAATATTCTTGGCTAATTAACGTTTGGTGTGAATTAGCGGTGAGACCCCGCGTACCACAAGGGCATAATATCGACGTCAGGCGCAAGGGAAGCTCACCAAGACGCTTCGTTCAAATCAACTAAACCGCGTCTAATCATTGAACATTAAACTAATAACGCGGGGTCGCTGGTCAATTTAAGTGCCTAACAGCTTATTATTCTGGCAATTTATATTGTCCAACAATTTTTTTGGCATATTCAGGAACGTGCTGTTCTAACTTTTGAGGATAGTTGCGTTTTAAATGGAGGTAGTTACGAGTAAAGTGAGAATCAATAGAAAAACGGGCATATTCCAATCCTTTGGGACCAATGCGCTCAATTACTACTCCCATCATTTTAGCTGCCCACATAGGGAGAGTAACACCCTTGTCGTAAGCAGGAATACTCTGTTGTACTGCTTGATGGCGATCGCCCTGAGACATGACTGGTTGCGTATCTAATTGTTCTCTAACTAAATCGAGCATTTCTTTTCCAGTATCATTGCGAACTACAATCCACTGCCAACCAAAAGGTGCCCCCATATAACCGACTACTAAATCTGCTAAAGAATTAACATAATCAAAACAACTCATGCAGGAAGGGGCAAAAACATCTTTTAATTGATTGGTTTTTAGACCAAAGAAAGGAACTTTTTCAATTGAGCCATCCTGATGTTTAAAATGAATCCGAAAGTCCTGCATAAATTCGTAATGTACTACTGTTTCGGGAGAACCACTAGTAGTTTCCAAAAACTTTTGTAATCCTGCCCGACTAACGTTATCGACGCAGGGAGTACCCAAAACATAGAGTTTTTCTAAACCTAATTCCGTTTCTACTGCCCTCAATGCCTGAATTTGACAACCCACTCCAATAACTAACAGCCGTTTCATTCCCGACTGTTCAATTTGTTCAAGTACGTTCAAGTTAGGAGAAAGAGTAGGCTTATTAACCTTAGCTGCTAATACTTCGGCAGGAGTTCTAGCAATGACAGGCAGCGGTTGAAAACGATCTTCGGCGGTATTCTGCACACAGACAACGCCTTCGACCATACCGCGTTCTAACATTTCACAGGCGATCACACTAACAATTCCTGTCCACTGCGCCCCCTCAATTGGCTTTTGCTTACGGGCAGCCATCATTTCTTGACTAACACCAAAATACCAATCATCCTCATTATTTAAATCACGACTACGTCCATGAGCAACTGTTTCTAATTCAGCAATTTGTTGATTGAGAAACGCACAGGCTTCTTTAACATAGTGGATATAATATGTATCACAAAGTCCACATTCACTACAAAGTTCCTTAGCAGGACGACGACTACCTGGTTTGAGAGCTTTCGCCTTTTTGTGGTCAGCAACAGTCATATATCAAGAAAGTTTATTAATTACAATTTAGTTAATCACTGTCAGCTTAAGGTAAGAGCCATTAGCATTACCAGAATTGCAAAGTTCTGTAACAAAACCCCAATTTCGACTGAGGCAATTTCAGGGCTAAAAAAGCTCTAGGCTTAAAGTATTGACTTCCCTTTTTAATCGATTAAA
>CAYMWC010000484.1:0-2136 GCA_964393695.1 uncultured Pleurocapsa sp. | reverse complement strand
GCGATCGCCTATTGGTTACTATCCTGGCTAAAATATACGATAAATAAAGAATCAAAGTAACTATATTCCCTCAGCAAAAATGTTAAGTATTGGAACACAAAAAAGCGATCGCTCCCTTATTAACCACTAGCCATCAATTGCAGATGTCTTACTAAACCAATTTTGTTGTTTAAGGCGTTCCCATGCTTTTTGTAGATGACTTGGTTTGAATAGTTTGCGCTTTCTATCATTCCATTGTTGCACTAACGCGATCGCTTTTTCACAATCGTCTGCTGCTTGAGGATCTTCTTTCGTAACTACCCAGTGAATTGTTGCTAGCATTTCCATTCCATAAGGAGTTTCAAAACCAGTAATTAAATTACTAACTTTTTCTAAACGTTCATTAGCTGAGGGGTGCTGTTCTAGATAATTATGTGCTGCTTTTTTTCCTTCTGGTAAGACATACATTTGAGATTGTTGAGAGCGATCTCCATAACCACGAATAAAATGACCATCTAATCTCTGTAATACATGATTCAAATTATCCGCATAAGGTCCAAATTGATGTTTTACGTAGTTAAGTTTTAAAGATTCTCCTGCTTCTTGAAGAAAATATGCCAGTTTTTGAATTTCTATTTTAGTTAAGCGATAACCTGGAATTTCATATATTTCTAACAACTGAATAAATAAAGCACGAGCCAGAGTCATATTTGGTTTTTTGGTAGAGACTTTAATTTTATCGGCTACTGGCGCAACTCCAGGTTCAAAGATTACTACTTTAATATCTGGTAATTCTGCAAAAACACTGCTAATCATCGGCTTTACTTGCTTCCAGTTTAATCCACCATTACCGCATCCCAGGGGAGGAATAGCAAGGGATTTAATGTCAAATCTTTTTACTTCTTCAACTAAAGCTTTTAATCCAGATTCAATATCTTCTATTTTTGATTTTCCTCTCCAGTGACGTTTGGTAGGAAAGTTAATAATGTATTTAGGAAATAGTTTACCTGTAGAAGTGGTAAACATTTGTCCTGGTTGAACTACTCCTGCATCACAAGCTTTTTTGTATTGCTTGAAGTTTTCGGGAAATGCTTGTTTGAATTGCAAAGCAATACCTTTCCCCATCACACCAACACGGTTGACTGTATTAACGAGGGCTTCAGTATGTTCTTCTAAGAGGTTGCCTTGCTTGTATTCAATCATTTTCTTCGATTAGCTGATTTAGCAATGTTCCAGTTTGCTGGTATTTATGTACTAAAAAACAGTTTATCATCAATAGTACCATTGAGAATATATTTTCACAGAAGGCTGGTGTTTTTGGTTTTGTAATATTTTTTCAACTTTTGTTTGGATACTGCTATTTATAACACCAATCTCTTTAATCAGCGTCCAAGGGCAACACTGATAAACCAGAAACTCTGCCTGTCGGCGACGTTTGCGATCATTATCGTCATTATTATCATTCCAATATTTTGTTCTCATAATTTGCCAATCAATTTGAGATAAATCTTTGAGATCGTCATAAAATTCAGAAAAAGCCATAATTGCATGACCATCAGTAAAAGCAAATTTTAGATTGAAAGCTTTGATTTCTTCTGTTTCGGAAACCAAATGAATCACTTCATTTTGATAAATTTTTCCTTTTTGATAATAGATAGCGCATAACATGGGAGAACGAGGAGCAAAATAAAAGGGAACATAATCATGTAAAGATCCTCCAACAGAACAGGGGACAATAATGGTAGCTCTTCTATCTTGAATTGTTTTATGAGCAATATCTGTGTAATTAGTTTATTTTTGCTTTAGCTGATTGCAAGCAATTAATCCACCTGAGTTCAGAATTGATGAGAGATTATTAACATGAGTAATGTGGTAAATCGGAGTAGGCATTAATACAGAAAGAATAAATTCTTGGTTTTCTGCCGATATGATATTTCCTTCTGCAACAATCTGAAAGTAGGTTTTCAGCAAAATAGTCAATCTATCTATTAGCGATATAACTGAGCGATCGCACTTAAGGCTAATATTTAGATTTTTCAGTCTGATATTTTAAATTAGTAAAGAATCAAAGTAACTATATCCCCTAAGTAAAAATGTTAAGCATTGGAACAGAAAAAAGCGATCGCATTACCACAATTACTAATACGACTTGGGCTG
>CAYMWC010000483.1:0-2143 GCA_964393695.1 uncultured Pleurocapsa sp. | reverse complement strand
ATTGAATTGGTACTTTTGCTAATAATTTATCATACTTACTCTAGAAGAGCCAAAAATAACTACTGCCTGGACTTTTGGCTCGGCGATATTGCATAGATCTATCGTAGCCTTGATTATTAATTGTTGGGTTTTGCTTCGCGCTACCCAACCTACAGATCTGGAATTAATTTTCTAGATTATCTATAAGTATTCAAACAAAATTAATTGTATGTTTTTGTAAAAATTATTTTAGGATGGCGATCGCCAAGAGATTGCCTTCTCACATATACTATTCATCACTAACATCCGAACTAATCTCTCTATCAATCAACTCAATTATTTCTTCTTGTTGCTGAATTAATATCTGATTTTGTTTCCTCATATCTTTAGATTGCCTGACGATCTCCTGACAATGAAATATTAGTTCTTCTAACCTTTGGATAATATGATTTATCCTAAATATCCATCTTATAAAAAAAACAGAAATCAAAAAGTAGCAGATATGCAAGACAATCATGATAATTAACTAAGAAGTCATTAAATTATTTTATACATTAGTACAGTTAAACTTTTCATTACTTAAATTGCCAATCACAATTACTCGATATGGTTAATATAGTTAAAAATACTTGTCGAGCCAATCTACAAAATATAGAAACTTTTTTCTCGGTTCAAAACACAACTAGAAAAAAAGTGGAAGAAAACTAGAATTATTAATTTTTTTGGCTGTATATATTTCCATTTAGTCTTAAACTGAAGAATATCAGCAGAGTTTTGTAATATTTAGATCTATGGCACTATTTCAGAAACACACCTCAGTATCTTGGAATGAGTTTCTTGAAGCAAAAGCTTTAGAGTTTAAACTTACTCGAACTCAGACGAGAGTTTTTTTGACACGATTTAAGCAAGAAAATTGGTTGAATACAGTCGAAGATGTTTGGCAGCTAAGTGATGTTAATAGCTTTGAATCTTTTGTTAAGCATTCAACTAATATCTATAAAATCTTGAAACCTTATTGTCCTAATATTAGTCAAGGTGCAGGTAACTTTACTATTGTGCGGGATTGGTTATTACAAGAGTTTAATAATCTTCAACCTGTAGAACACTCACATAAAAAGCCACAACACATCCCATTACCTGTCGAATCAGAATGTTATCAAACAATTTTACAACCAGGCGCATTAATTAGAATCAAAGCACCAAGTAAGATGGGTAAAAGTAGATTATTGAATAATATCTTGACCTACGCTAATCAACAAGAATATCTGACAGTTCACATCAATTTATTACAAATAGAAACAAGTAGATTTAGTAGTTTGGATCGATTTTTACGTTGGTTTTGTATTTATATTACTGATGCTTTAAAGCTTGAGCTTAATCTTGAGGAGTGGTGGAATGAAGATCGAGGTAGTATGCTTAGTTGTACTAGATATTTGGAAATGATCTTACAACATTTTGATCAACCTTTGGTCTTAGGTTTAGATGAAGCCGATCGCCTGTTAAATTATCCAGATATTAGTCAAGATTTTTTTTATTTATTACGGAGTTGGCACGAAGAAGCTAACAATGATGAGCTTTGGGAACAATTAAGATTAGTTGTGGTTTATTCGACTGAAGATTTTGGCACACTAGATATTAATCAGTCTCCTTTTAATGTTGGTTTACCTATTGAATTACGATTATTCGATCGACAGCAAATAGAAGAATTAGCTATAAGCTATCAGTTGGATTTTTCTCCTGATGAAATAAAACTAATTAGAAAAATGCTTGGAGGACATCCTTACTTAGTTGATTCACTCTTATCTTATTTGGCAAATAATTCTCAGGTAAGCTTGAGGGAGTTGTTACAACAAGCAGCAACAGATATAGGTATTTATAATAGTTATCTCAGACAACATTTAATTAATTTAAAGTCTAATAATCAGTTAGCGCAAGTATTTTTGGAGATCTTAAATAATCCCGAACCAATTGAAGTAGATAGTCTATTGGCTTATCAACTTTATCGTATGGGCTTAATTCAATGGTCTAAAAAAGGTAATTCTGTTTTTCCTAGTTGTAAACTATATAAATTATATTTTTTACCAAGACTAACAACAGTTAACAGTTAACAGTCATCAGTCATCAGTCATCAGTCATCAGTCATCAGTCATCAGTCATCAGTCAT
>CAYMWC010000482.1:0-2147 GCA_964393695.1 uncultured Pleurocapsa sp. | reverse complement strand
ATTCCCGATGAAGCACCAAGTTCTCAATGTGAGTTGAGAAGCCCACGCTGTAATCTTTGATTACAGCGTTGGGAGTATGTCACGCTCATCCTAAACCTAATGAAAAAGGAAACTCTCAGACCCCTGATCCCTTAAATTAAGAATTTCAACAGCAGCGCGATCGCAAACTCCGACTGTACCTAAGAGCGATCGCATTTGTTGATAACCTTCAGTGATTTGTTGTCTAGTTTGAGCATTAGATAAAAGTTTGATGGTTTCAGTAGCTATGTTATCGGCGGTTACTGCTTCTTGTTGTAATTCGGGGATTATCGCTTGATTGAGAATTAGATTGGGAGGAGACATCAAAGGAATCGAAAAACGTAAGAGTTTGCGGTAAATCCAAGCAGTCAGGGGATGAACGCGATATATTACTACTTGGGGAATATTTAATAAAGCAATTTCCAGATTAACTGTACCTGATTTAGTAATCGCCACATCGGCAGAGGCGATCGCTTCTAAAGTCTTTTCCTCAATAATTTGGGCAGGTAAATTGTATTGTTCGATAGCAGCGTTAATGGCTGGGTGATAGTTTGGTAGCGATAGAGGAATCAAAAATTTAACTTCAGGTAGCTGTTGAGAAATTTGCTGTGCAGCCTGACACATTACAGGTAGTAAATACTTTATTTCTTGTTGGCGAGAAGCAGGTAGAAGGGTGACAATTTTGGCTGCTGGTGGTATTTTAAAACTGAGTCTGGCTTGTTCTTTGGTTGGTGCTGTTTGCATTCTGTCTAGTAACGGATGACCAACCCAGGTAACATCAATATTTTTACTCCCAAAATATTTAGCTTCCGCAGGAAAAATTGCTAGTAACTTATCAACAACTTGAGCAATTTTAGGGGCATTATTTAACATCGGTACTGCCCAATCTTGGGGAGCAATATAATAAACAACTGGGATGGTCGGCAAATGTTTTTTGACATAGCTAGCTAAAGCTAAATTTGGGGTGGGATAGTCAATTAATATCAGAATATCTGGGGGATTAGCTTGTAGATATTTTTTAGTTAAATTTTGAATTTTAATTGTCTGAGTGACAAAAGGTAGGGCTTCAATCACTCCCATAGAACCAATAGTAGAAGTATTAGCAATGATCTCTGCCCCTGTTGCTTTCATGCGATCGCCACCTAAACCAGCAATGGTTAGAGGTATATTTTTAGTAGCAGCAATTTGATACAAAGATTTGATTAACATTGCTCCTTGTAAATCCCCAGAAACTTCCCCAGTACTAATAAAAATTTTCATTTTAAATTACCTCCAAAATACTCATCTGGAGATTAATTTTTTCTGCCCATTTACCTAAATAATAAAGTAGCCCATAAATAAAGATAATCGTACCAATCATTTCAGTTATTTCCTCGGCAGTAGCAACCAAAGCATAAGCAAGATTTTGCTGTCCTTGAGCTTGTGCAATATAACTACCAATCATTTCCATAACTAATGCACCACTAATATAGGTACAAGCAGCAGTAACAAAGTGTTTTCGAGATTTTGGAGGTAACTGACGGCTAAATTTCCAATAGCGTTTAGCAAACCAGAAGACAAAAATCATACCAGGAATCACCCACATCGAATGGAGAAACCAAGGTAAACCAAGAGCATCGCTGACTTCGGGGATAATCAAAATTTCGTGAATACTCAAAATTTCGTCGATCGCCAATAGCAAAAAAATTAAAGATAATAACTGCCATTCAGCAGCATAGCGATCTTTTTGTTGTTTTTTTCCAATTGCAATAATTTTGAGCAATAGAGAACAAAATCCTAGCATCAGGGTGGAATACCAGGTAGGAAAGTTTAATTCACGATCGAGGTTAAATAGTGTCATCCAGTCGGCCCGATAGTCAAATACATATTTGCATATTTGAATCCCTGTACTCACCAAAGCAAAAAATATAACTCCCATGACTAAATATTTCACAATCGCTTGAGGAGAAAGAGAAATTTGGATTTGCATTCGACTAGAGATGAATTAATGTCGATCTCATTAAACAACTTATAACTATACTCCGTCTAGATAGAGAATTGGAGATAGAAGTCAGAAGTCAGAAGTCACAATAAGTACGGGAGAAAGGAAGCCAACGTGCTTTTAGCCGAGTCACGGAATTTCGACTCGG
>CAYMWC010000481.1:0-2162 GCA_964393695.1 uncultured Pleurocapsa sp. | reverse complement strand
ATCCTGCTAAATAATAACGAAATCCCTTTTTTTGACCTTTAGTTTTCCATAAATCGTCAAATTTAGCGCACCATTTTTGCTCATCATGGTGGCATCGCCGACAGGGTTGTTTCTTTCATTCTGGCGGTTAGAGCTGCTATTCAGTACAATCATTACTCTATCAGGATTTTGCCTCATTATTTTTACTTTTTTCCTAAAGTCCAGTTATGGGGGCGCGTAAGTTTCCTAATCCCGATTTTGACCCTGCTACGTGGGATGTTGCCCAATATTATGCTTCAGGAGAAGGAAAAGCCAAAATCGAACCACCTTATCGGGTGGGAATTTCTTGTGGCGTATGTCATATCGCCTATGATCCTCGCAAACCCCCTAAAGACCCTGAAAATCCTAAATGGGAAAACATCGTTTCAGCTATTGGTAATCAGTATCTCCTAGAAGGCTCGCTATTTGGGGGAACTATACCCGATGAAGATTTTCGCAAACAGGTTTTAAATTCTCAGCCTCCAGAGACTTCGGATACATCCCGAATTGCCACCGATCACATCGATAATCCCAATGCGATTAACGCCATTTTTAACCTGGCAGATCGACCCAGAACTACAGAGGTAATGAATGATGGGACTACAGAGGCAGTTCCCCATATCCTCAAAGATGGTGCGGATTCTGTGGGTGTAGCTTTAGCTTCCGAGCGAGTTTATATTAATATCGGTTCTTGTGGCGATTATTGGCTAACTCTCCACGACCCCTTATTAGGCAGAAAAGCCCAAAAGCCTTTTGATATCGATACTGCTAGAAAAGACTGCGAATTTTGGTCAAAAACCGAACCGCGGATGCCAGATGCCGAGGCTTTCTTAACTACTCTCCAACCCATGTATCTAGCCGATGCTCCAGGCAAACTAACTCTCGAAAATCCTTTTGATGAAGATAAATCCATAGACTTCGAGATTCCAGAGGGTGGCACAGGCTACTATCGCACACCTTCCCTGATTAGTCTTTGGTCAAGCGCGCCATTTTTCCACAATAACTCTCTGGGTAAATATAACGCTGATCCTTCCGTCGCAGGACGCATGGAAGCCTTTAATGATGCTACCGAAAAACTCTTATGGCCCGAAAAACGCGATCGCCTGATCAAGCGAACTGACCGCGATACTCATTTAGAACTAGGTTCACTCAAAGCTGATGTGCATAAAGGTACACCCATTAAGCTACTGGCGAATTTAGATCCTCGCGAAACTCCTAGAATTTTGCAACAGAAATTAAATTCGGAATTAGGAGGTAAAGTTCTAAGTTCTTTGGTTCGGTTTGTTCCTGATGATGTATTAGCTCCTTTGCTACTCAAAAACATTGAACCTCCCGATTTTATCGAAGATCACGGACATGAATTTGGCAAAGATTTAGCAGATGAGGATAAACGAGCCTTAATTGAGTTTCTGAAAACTTTTTAGGAGAGATAAGGTAGGCAATAGAGTTGTTGCGTAATAACGGAAAAAATCGCTGAAGCACTGACTGAATTAAAGCTACAACAAATGCCTCTTTATTATCTCGTCTATAACATCAGCAGGATAAATGAACATGGAGTAATCAATTATCTAATATCTAATTAATTTGCCTCTTCCCGATCGCCCAAAAAAAAGCTACGATAGTAAATCGTGAGTTTTGATACTAGCCATGAATGCCGAAGCGATAATACGTTCTATTGAAGCCCAGCATCTGAAATCAGATGTACCTAAAATCTATGTTGGTGACACTGTTGAAGTAGGTGTCAGAATTACTGAAGGAAATAAAGAGCGGGTACAGCCTTACAAGGGTACAGTCATTGCTATACAAAACGGTGGTATTAACGAAACTATTACCGTGCGTAAAGTATTCCAAGGAGTAGGAGTAGAAAGAGTATTTCTGCTACACTCCCCCATGATCGACAAAATTAAAGTAGAGCGTCGCGGTAAAGTACGCCGTGCGAAACTCTACTATCTACGCGATCGTGTTGGTAAGGCTACTAGAATCAAGCAACGTTTTGATCGCCCTATTTAGACTGTACTGCCAATAAACAGCTTGTTTGCTAAAAAAATACACAAATACAGTATAATTGGGAGTGGCTGACAAAAATAAAAGCTATAAAGTCAGTACTAGAATGCGTCTTTAGTTCAGTTGGTAGAACGTCGGTC
>CAYMWC010000480.1:0-2162 GCA_964393695.1 uncultured Pleurocapsa sp. | reverse complement strand
CTACTTGCTACTTGCTACTTGCTACTTGCTACTTGCTACTTGCTACTTGCTACTTTCGAGCCTCTGGTTTTTTGTTTTCACCAATTAACGTACTGCGATATATGCATTCCTATTCCTTAATTGCGCCAGCAAAAATCAATCTTTATCTTGAAATAATTGGCGATCATCCTGATGGTTTCCACGAACTAGTCATGATTCTACAAAGCGTGGAATTAGCAGACCAGATAGATATCCAGTCTAGTGATACCCAAAATATTTATATCTCCTGCGATCATCCTCAAGTTCCCACGGATGAAACCAACCTTGCTTATCGCGCTGCCCAGTTGATGTGCGATGTTTTTCCTGAAGTACACGCCAACTATGGTGGAGTCAGTATCAAAATTCACAAGCGCATCCCTGTGGCAGCAGGTTTGGCAGGAGGTTCTGGTAATGCAGCAGCAGTTTTGGTCGGAATTAATTTAATGTGGAATTTAGGATTAACTCAACCTGAATTACAAGAATTGGCTGCCAAATTAGGTTCAGATATTCCTTTCTGTATTTCTGGAGGCACAGCGATCGCGACTGGTAGAGGTGAAAAATTAAGCGCACTTCAGGATTTAGAAGATATTTGGGTGGTTTTGGCGAAATATAATCATATTAGCGTTTCTACTCCTTGGGCATATAAAACCTATCGTCAGCAATATAGTGATTCTTATGTTGCTGACGCAGCAGGTATCAAATCTCGCAGTGCTAAAGTTCGCTCTAGTCCGCTTGTTAAAGCTATTACTCATAAAAATAGCGCGGAAATTGGCAAACTTATTTATAACGACCTAGAAAAAGTAGTTTTACCTGAATATCCCCAAGTTGCAGCCTTAAAAGCTGCTTTTGCTGCTCAAAATATTTTAGGAACCATGATGTCTGGTTCAGGCCCGACAGTGTTTGCTCTCTGTGCTTCTCAAGAACAGGCGATCGCTGTAAAACAACAGGTAAAAAATCAAATCCCCGATTCACAGCTAAATTTTTGGGTAACTAAGCTTACCAGTCATGGTATTCAAATTAAGTAACTTAATATATTTACATAAATACTAAACTCAAGAATACATACAAAACTGGCTGTTGTTGAGAATTGCCTCGCCGTGATCAGGTACCCAGGCTACCCATTCTGATTCGGAATATTTACACAAAATCAGTGCTTCATCGTGACTGTAGGGATTGGGCAATTCCAGCAGCTTAACCCAAGTATCAGTAAGGTGCTGCTCAATTGCTATATTAAGCGATAAGTTGGATTGTAGAGAACACCATTGAGGAATGGTAGAGGAAGAATCTAAAACTGTATTTGCCATTTTTCTTAGGGTATGAAAGTAATTGCAATTCCCTGAGACAAGCTGCTGCCAAATGTATATTTAATTCAATCTTGAGTTAATCAATCAATTATGTTTGAACCTCCGATGACGATAATTAGTAGGTCGTTATCTGAAAAAAGCAGCACTTTCCCATAGGATATAATCAAAATTTCTGTATATAAAGCTACAAAAAAATTAATTTATGTATATAAGACTACGAAAATTGGAGTAAATTCGTCAAGAAAATGTATGAGAAATTTACAACCATGATAATAAATCCGCTTATCAAAACATACTTATTAGCTTCAAATTCTTTTGACTTCTGCCTTTGCTCAATTTTTAAATTCTGTATCTAAACAGGATTTAGTATGAGTTGTCCGTCTAGTTTTAAAGTAAACGCGGTTTATGGCTTGTTCTAGATCTAGGGAAAATTTTAAGAATATCTCTGTAGCCCAATTGTTTTGATACCATTGAAATAGAAAAACCAAGGCAGCAGCAATTTTTAGTTTTGTTTGTCGCTTTCAAATTATTACTCTAGCCAGTAGAGGAGCAAAATTATTATGTCTGACTTAAATCGTGGAATTATGAAGTTTGATGGTGCAGATAAACCTATTGTGGTGACTGTATCGGCGATTTTAATTTTTGGTGGGATTGTGGCTCTGATCTTCTGGGCATTGAAATCAGCTTACGTAGTCTAGTTTCAGACCTGTGACAGCAAGCAGGATTGAGCAAAATTGTAGATCAATAATTCTTAATTTGCAAAATTGCTGAAATCCTATGATATGATTATTAACCGTGGTGCATAAGGGTCGATGCCCGAGTGGTTAATGGGGGCGGACT
>CAYMWC010000479.1:0-2171 GCA_964393695.1 uncultured Pleurocapsa sp. | reverse complement strand
CCCGTCAATCTCAAGCAACAAATTAAATACCTGAAAGCTTATGACTTATCAATAACGATAGTTTTGCTTGCCAATCCAAAGACTAGAAGCGACACTATTTCCTTGAGCGTCTACTTTTACTTCCACAACAAATGGTCTTTTTAAGTCTGAATCTGGCTGAAGTTGACTGATTTCTTGATTAATATCTTTAATCTTGGCTTCTGGTAGGTAATATCTTTCTAAACCATATTCTATCGCACTATATTTAATAATTCCAGCTAAAGCAACACGATTATCTGGTAAGTTCATCGGACGTTTAAGACTAACTGCGACTGCTTGCCAGGCTTTGGGAGGTTTCGCTGCTGATGTTTTGGGAGATTCTAAAATTACATATAATTTCATGCCATTTTTCAAGCTAGATTGGCTTTGAGCTAAAATTTCTCCCCCTGGAAGTTTCGCTAAATCATTGGTGCGAGAAATATCGTAGCTGAGAGTTTGGGAATAACCTCGCAATAAATCATAAGGATCTACTGGCATGGTTTGTAAGACTATGGTTTTTCCTGTGTAATGTGTATAAATTGCTTGAGCAGGTACAGCTAAAATAAGCAGTATTTGTAAGCTTAAGGGGAATAAAAATCGCCATTGAGGAATTAGATTATTGTTAGTATTCATAAAAAAATAAAGATTTATTCTTGATTAGCTGAAGTTAAAGTTTGGACATAACGCTCAAACCAAAGTCCAGCGAAAATTATACCGATTCCACATAAAAATAAAACGATCGCTTTTAATAGTAATTCAGTGTCGTATTCCAGCATTCGTGAACAAATCTGCAATACTAATAAAATAATTCCACTCCAAAAGCCTTTTCTCTTGCCAACTGCTAGTGCTTCTCGAATTAATTCAATTGCTAATAATAAAAGCATAGTGTTGAAAATAGTTGTAGCGATCGCACCTAAAGTACCAGCATTAGTTTGATACCAAAATAAACTAGCACTAATAATTAATCCAACACCAATAGCTGTACTATGTCGATCAATTTTCCAGAAAAAACTATTTTTATATCCCAATTGCCACCAGGCATAAATAGTTAAAGTTAGTAAAACTATAATATTAATTAAATTTGGGTTAAATTCAGAAATTTCGTTGTCTAATGACCAAGAATTATCCCAAAGCCCCTGAAAAGAACATAAATAAAATAAAGTACTCAGACAAAAAATTGCTAAGTTACGTGATATCAAATCAAATATACCCTGAGTTTGTCGATTATTAGTCCAGAGGCGATCGCTAAATCCCCAAAGTAAAGCCACAGGAAGACAATAACCAATAGGGATTAATATTTTATTAAAAGGAAAAGAACTAAAAGGGTTAGTACTAAGATTAATTAGGAAACTATAAATTATCAAACAAGCTGCTAAACCAAATAACCAATTAGAACGACATCGATAGGCAAGAGGAATAAATAATAAACTAATGAGTAAAGGCATATATGCGATCGCTAATTGAAATCTCGAAACATCTCCTTCAGACCACAAATTTCCTGGCATTTTAAGCCCGTAACCAACTCCCACCAAAATTAGAGAAAGGATACTTAAGCTAGTTAAATTTAAGCAATAAGCCATCGCTAACACTGCTAGTCCCCAAGTCAAAAATAGTTGGTATACCATGCCAGTTTGATGAAACATTTGGGACATCAGCCCCATGTTCGCACCTAATAACAAAGCACCCAATAACAATAATCCTTGTCCTAAACGTTGTTGCTGATTTCGCCATAAATAAAAACCAGCTATATTTATACCCACAAAAACAGATACTAACAGCAAGACTTTGAATTCTCTCGACCAAACTTGCCAGTTCGCTGCCACAAAAGTAATTGCAGCTAAACCTAATAAAATACTGCCTAAAGTTATTAAAATTGCTACAAAACGATTTCGAGCAGATGTCTCTAAATTATTAAACTGATAACGTTGAGCTAATTGCTGAGATAAATCCGCTCCAATTAACCCTTCTGCTTGCCATTTTTCTACTTCTTTCTGTAGTTGATGACGAAACTTTTCTGAAACCATATTATTAATGTCATACCAAAAAACGCTAATCCTAAGATACTCTTAGAAAAGCGATAATGTATAGCCGTACAAAATTAAATTAGGACATTAATAGTAATCGGCTCGTAAGTAGGAAGTAGGAAGTAGGAA
>CAYMWC010000478.1:0-2218 GCA_964393695.1 uncultured Pleurocapsa sp. | reverse complement strand
GGGGAGAAAGATAAGAATCCGTTATTTTATATTTAATTCCACCCAGCTACTTAACGTTGTCATTTTTTGTCAATTAATTCCAATTAAATTTAATATTCAAATATGATTCCAATTTTTGATTGTGAACTTTAAAACAACTAGATAGCTTTTGATGTAGTTGTGAATCTATTTTCTGATAATTTCCCTCAGTATACTTAATATATTGTTCCACATAAAAGTTAGGTAAACCTAAAAAGGAAAACACTTTATTTGTAGTGGATTCTGGATTATCAAAAAGATCGTAACTATGCAAAATCAAAAATTGTTTCTTAGGAAACAACTTCAGCCAATGTTTTAAAAAATAATAGTAAAGTCCCCAAACTATATATCTCGGCTCTAAACGATGATCAAATTTGTATTTTGTAGCCATTATTTCTAATGGATTTTCAAATTCTTCTAATATTTTTATTTCCTCATTTATAGCATTTTCTAAAGAACGTGATTCTCCGAGATCTTTAACTGCATGATAATAAGCAGAAATAGCTCTTTCTACTGGATTTCTTAGAATTACAATTAACTTAATTTGAGGGAAAACTTGATATAATCTTTCTGCAACTTGATAACGATATAAATAACTAGGAGTTGCTTCTCCTGTTAAAAAATGATCTTGCTCCATCATTTGAGGAAAATGAGATAAATACCAATCAATACCATTGCGATACCTACGATTAACATCAAAATAACCAATCTCTTTGGTAATTGCAGGCAGAACTTGTGGGTGTTTACATATATATTGATAAAGAGAACTTGTACCAGATTTCCCAGAGCCAATAATTAAAAAATTGGGGATTCTTTGTTTAATTATCTGGGAGTTAGTTAAATTGAATTTTTTATTTAATCCCAAAGCCTTATTATTACTGGCAATTTGCAAAAAGCTATTAGCTAAATCCAGATTTTTTTGAGATGACAATAAATAACTTAAAGTCATATAAGGTAGTTGGGAGTTGGGCTTTGAAGCAATAACACTTTTTAAACCATTGATTAATATATTTTCTTCAGTTTCATTCCAATTATGCTGTCTAATTTTATTATGCGCTGCCCATTTTTCAGGGTTTAAGAGTATAGCTTGTAAATAAACTTTGGCAGCTTGATTAAGATTATTATTTGTTGCTAAAAGATAACCTAAATCTATGTAAACTTCATATGCTGTTTGATCAATAGTCAATGCCTTTAGATAAGCGGATTTCGCTTGTTCTATATTTCTTTGTTTCCAAAAGGCTTGACCCAAAGCATGATAAATATCACCTTGAGGGTAGATTTTATAAAGACGATAATATTCCGATACAGCTTCTTCTAAACTACTTTGTTGAGCTAAGTATTCTATATCTGTTAGATCACTCATAGAAATTTGTTGCTTACTCATCAAGAAAACATTTAATTGTATTGCTGATTATATTGATCTGTCATCAAAATAGATTCATAGCCAAACTGCGTCTAGATTCGTTAAATTAGCTACAATCAGATAAAACATTAACAAGGCATAGTTGCATGATTCCTACAGTTATAGAAAGTTCAGGTCGTGGCGATCGCGCCTTTGATATTTATTCTCGTTTACTGCGAGAAAGAATTGTCTTTTTGGGACAGCAAGTCACTGATGAACTTGCTAACCTAGTCGTGGCTCAGTTACTATTTTTAGAAGCCGAAGATCCAGAAAAAGATATTTATCTTTATATCAACTCCCCTGGTGGCTCTGTTTCCGCAGGTATGGCAATGTTTGACACCATGAATCAAATCCGTCCTGATGTTTGTACTATTTGTATTGGTTTAGCTGCCTCTATGGGTGCTTTTTTACTTAGTGCAGGAGCAAAAGGTAAGCGGATGAGTCTACCCAATTCACGCATCATGATTCACCAGCCATTGGGTGGCGCACAGGGACAAGCAACAGATATCGAAATTCAGGCAAAAGAAATTTTGTATCTCAAACAAAAACTCAATCAACATCTTGCCGATCACACAGGACAGCCTTTATCTAAAATTGAAGAAGATACCGACAGAGACTTTTTTATGTCGGCAGAAGAATCTAAAGAATATGGTTTAATTGATCAAGTAATTGCCCGTCGTCCTTCTGCTACTAATCCACCTGAACTAGTTAATCAATAATTTGGTGTTGCTGATTGAAGCTAGCGTAGGGTGGGCAATACTCAGATTGAACTAATAACGTAATACAAAAATATTTTTG
>CAYMWC010000477.1:0-2232 GCA_964393695.1 uncultured Pleurocapsa sp. | reverse complement strand
GGTTTTTTAGGGATGGGAAGGATAAATAACAGTGAGTGGGAAATTCTTCTAGAGAAGTTAGTTGAGCAAAAGCGCGATCATGGTCGTAATCTTGGTAAATCCAGTGGTTTTCGCCTTGAAATCCGAGCTTGACTGGCGATTCTTTGAACCCTAAATATAAGGTTATATTTGCGATCGCTTTGGGAAAAGCTCTAATTTCTTCGCGATCAGGGAGTGGATAACTTTCTGGAATCAGTTTGGTATAGGTATTGAATGCTCCTGCATCAGAAATAATTACAGGTGCATAATATTCTTCTATATTTGCTTCTGGTTTGTGCGTTTTTTTAGCTCTTACTCCAACCGCTACTCCATTTTCAATATCACCAGAAATACACTTACGGCTAAATAAGGAATTAAATGAAATCTAATAAATGCGTTTTTCCTTTTAGCTCGTTTTTGGCTGGTTTCTCGTCTTTGTAACCAAGTTTTCTCGGCTTTTTCTAGGGTTTCTCCTGCAATACCAACTTCGGCTGCTATTTCTTGTAACTGTTCCTGCGAGATGCCATCGTCTTTTTGCAGCATGGTTGCTTCTCGCAGAATTGCTTGTACTTCTTCGTTGCTATAGGTCTTAGACATTTGCTTCGACTCCTTTCCTTTATTTTTAATTATTTATATGTAATTTTTGACATAATTTGATAAACTTCTTCTATCCACAATCAGTTATGTTTTACTGACTACTTGCTGGGCGCAAGCCTTGCGCCCCTACTAGACGTGATAATTACAATGATTCGATCTTGGCAATAGTTTGATCCAGCCATTTTAAATACATTTGTTCATAAGCAAGACCATTTTCCAGAGTTATACGCCAGAATTTTGCTTCACGAGCTAGATCCAAGCGATTACTTTTTGGTTCGAGCTTTGCTGCATATTCTTCTGGTTGAATCCTTTGGTATACTTCCAGTTGATGCTGGTGTAACTGACGCTGAAACCGCAACTCATCTAGAACGCTATCGCGATCTCTCGAACCAGAAAAAAACAACCTGACAAGTAAACCATCTTTGCTAGGTGGTAATTCGGTGAGACTTTTTTCCAACCATTGTTTTAATTGAGATTTGCCTAGCTCTGTAATTTCGTAAATTCTTCGTTCGAGCTTTTCATCACTATCGTCAATTACGGAAGTTACTAAACTATCCTCCTCCATTTTGCGTAAAGTAGTATAAATTTGACTATGATAGGCGTGCCAGAAATGTCCAGTCGAGCAATCGATTAACCGTTTGAGGTCGTAACCCGTCATCGGTTGATAATTGAGAAATCCCAGAAGAATATATTTCAGCATATTTATACTTTATAGTTTAAAAAATTATATGTCAATAATTACATAGAATAAATTTTAAAAAAAGCGATCGCTAAATTGTTGTGCATTATACTGTAGAAAAGTTCGCACAAACTCAAACTCCTCATGGCTACCAATTTAGAAATTGACAATAACTTAATTCAAGAAGCATTAAATAATTCAATTATAAATAAATTAGGGCGAGGCACATCTCACCCTACTAATGACGGGCGCAAGGCTTGCGCCCCTACTGACTAATGACCAAGAACTAGGCTTAACCCAAACAAGCAGCTAAATCTTTATCGGGAGTAGTAATTGGTTTGAGATTATAAGTATCCGCTAAGAGTTTGAGAACATTAGGAGACAAGAAAGCAGGAATGGTTGGCCCCAAACGAATATCTTTAATTCCTAGATAGAGTAAAGTTAGGAGAATAGCTACCGCTTTTTGTTCGTACCAAGAAAGAATCATCGATAAAGGAATTTCATTAACTCCAACTTCAAAAGCATTAGCAAGAGCGATCGCAATTTGAATTGCCGAGTAAGCATCATTACACTGCCCTACATCCATTAAGCGAGGAATACCTCCAATATCGCCCATTTCTTTGTCAAAGAAGCGGAATTTACCACAGGCGAGGGTTAAAACCACACAATCATCGGGAACTTTATCGACAAATTCAGCATAGTAATTGCGATCTGGTTTTGCCCCATCACAACCACCAACTAAGAAGAAGTGACGGATTTTTCCTTGTTTAACAGCATCAATAACTTGATCGGCGACTCCTAAGACAGCATTGCGAGCAAAACCTGTAGTAACCTGACGGTATTCAGATTCTTGAGTAAATCCTGGTAATTCTTGGGCTTTTTGGATTACAGGGGTAAAATCAATACTGCCATCTTCTTTAGCAGGGAGATAATTCAAA
>CAYMWC010000476.1:0-2234 GCA_964393695.1 uncultured Pleurocapsa sp. | reverse complement strand
TCGTTCCAGGAATCATTCCCACTGAACCGATAACATAGTCTTTCAGAGAAACTCCCGTAACTCCATAAGCATAATTCAATAAATTAAAAGGAAATATGGGAGATAATCGGGTTAAAAGCACAATTTTCAGTCCCTCTCTACCAACTGCCCTATCGATCGCCCTAAATTTTTGATTACCTTCAATTTTTTTAGCAACCCAACCCCTAGCTAAATAGCGTCCCACTAAAAAAGCTGCCGTAGCTCCTAAAGTAGCACCAATGAAGACATAGAATGAGCCTAAGACCAAACCAAAGACAACACCAGCCCCCAAAGTCAGGATCGAGCCTGGTAAAAATGCCACAGTAGCTATTATATAAAGAAGAATAAAGGCGATCGCACCTACTGCACCGAGACTGTCGATCCACTCCAAGGCATTTCGCAACCATGCTTGAGGATTAAACCCGATCTCATTAGCAGATTCTTGAGCAAAAGCAGGGTTAGCATCCAAAAGAAGAACAATACCAACAGTAACTAGAGTTAAAACAGTCATTCGAACAAATTTTGGTCGGTTTCTGGCAAAAATATGGTTCATGGTTTTAGTGATTTTTGGTGCTAACATCTAACATTGATAATCTCTCCATCCTGAATGCTTCGATCTAAAGCTTTTTTGGCAAGGCGTGTGATGTAAATCGTTACCGCAATTATAGCCATCAATCCCATGATGCAGATGATCCACTGTAGAATTTGAGTTGTAGCTGTAGTAGGAAGATTGAAAGGAAAAATAGGAGAAAGACGAGTTAGTAAAACAATTTTCCATTGCCAGTTAATTTTTGCGTTAATGTTCTCTGAGGATTGATCGCTTACTGCCATCAACCTAAGAAGCCTAGCCTTCCTATTGATTGGCTTTTACCTCAATCTTCTTAACCCGAACTCAGGTTATTTAATGAAACAAAAGCTTTTAAATTTAGTTACAGGGATGTCTTTGACTAGCTTGGCAATCGCTCTTTTAGCAGTCACCCCACAATTAGTAATTGCTGAGCAATGGTCAGAAATTCAATCTCGGGGAGAATTAAAAGTTGCTGTCAAAGATAATCTACGTCCATTAGGTTTTACAGATCAAGACGGTAATTTGGTTGGCTTAGAAATTGATTTAGCACGTAAGCTAGCGGAAGAATTATTAGGAAATAAAAAAGCAGTAGAGTTAATTCCCGTCAACAATCAAGAACGATTACAGGTAATTTTAGATGAGCAAGTCGATTTAGCGATCGCCAGAGTCGCTGTCACCACTCCTCGTACCAGAATAGTTGAGTTTAGCCGTTATTACTATTTAGATGGCACAGGCATAATTACCAAAAATAGCCAGATTAAAAATCTTAATGATTTAACTCGTAGCCAGATTGCAGTACTCAAAAACTCAGCAACCATTGCTGTGATTAGAAATAAGCTACCCCAAGCAAGTTTAATAGGTGTAGATTCTTATCAAGCAGCTTTACAACTAATGGAAACCCAACAAGCCGATGCTTTTGCGGGTGATCGCTCTATCTTGACAGGCTGGATACAGGAATACCCAAGCTATCAACTACTACCAGAAAGACTTTCGGGGGAAGCCTTGGCTATTGTTATGCCCAAAGGTTTACAGTACCAAGAACTACGTTCACAGGTTAATAGAGCGATCGCGACTTGGCAGCAATCTGGTTGGCTACAAAAGAGAGTTAAACACTGGGGTCTTTAGTATCGTTATATTTATTGTTTTCCAACCAAGCAAGAAGAATAAATGGTAAATCAACTCTTTTTTTAATTTGAGGATTGATACAGACGTGCTGAGTTTTGGCTTGAGCTAAAATCTGGTCTAGATTATTGACATTATATATTTGATAGGCGATCGCGAACTCACTTTGGTTGATTAAATTAGCAACCAAGTTTATTTGTAATTGATCGCCACAAAACAAAGGACGCACAAAATCAATTTCTGCATGGGTAATTGGTAAGATAATTTTGCCTGCCTGCAATATTTGTTGTAAACTAACCCCTGCTTGTGCCAACGACTCTTCATAAGCCTCATGACATATCTCTATCGCCTTGGCAAAATAAGCTACCCCTGCTGCATCCGTATCTCCTAAATAAACTCGACGTGAATAATTAAATACCATCTTTATTTCTTCCTTCAAAAATTTCTTTCTCAAATACGAGACAAGGTATAGTCAATACTTCTTGTTTAAGGATCAAACTGAGTTAAAAATCACAAAAGTAAGTTG
>CAYMWC010000475.1:0-2239 GCA_964393695.1 uncultured Pleurocapsa sp. | reverse complement strand
CCAAAAGCTTTATATCCATTCTCATATGATAGCTTTTGCGTAACATCAGTTAATAATCAAGTTAATCCCATAAACTCTCCACCAGTACCCAAATGGCAGTCTCTCTTAACGCAAGAAATTAGATTGGATCGAGTCACGGTTTCGCGCCTACTCAATTCATTTTTAGGAACGAGAATTTTGCAATATCTTGGCGAAATAATTAGAGTAAGTCCGAGTCAGAACGGATTTTATGCCTTGCGATCGGCTTTTGTTTTAGCCTCTGACTCTTCAGGAACATTCACCTTGCTGGATGTTCTACGTCAGTTTCCCGCCGATACAATTAACATCGATGCTCAAGCTATTTTTAAAATAGCTGATGTCTTTGGGCAACAACAGACAGAAACTCAAAGGGAGGTAGCAGCACTCAAACAAAAAGCTACGATTGCCAATCAGAATAAGTCGGCAACAGATTTTACTCAACAGCCAGATCTACAAAATCCTGGTTATTTTACTTGGCATCAAGAAAATTTAACCTTGTACGATCAAAAACGCGATCGCTCTTTAGCAGTCGCTTTGTATCGTCCTCAAGATGTATCTTATCTTCTCGACGAATTACAAAGACAAGAACAAGTTAATCCCTCATCATTAGGCAAGTTAAATTTAGCAAGAGTAGGCATCATCGGACATTCTATTGGTTCTTATACTGCTTTAGCATTGGGTGGAGCAAAACTGGATCTTAAGCATCTCCAGCAATATTGTTCAGCCGAGACTTTTGATTCTAATTGGTTTAATCCTTCAATGGTGGTTCAATGTCTTGGTTCGGAACTATCCTCCACTAAAAATTATCAATTAAGCGATCGCCGATGGCAATGCGCAATTACTATTTTTTCTGCTTTGTGGGTTACTAATTTTTGCTTTCCCTCAATTTAGAGAGATTGAAAGCGGTGTTCTTTCAGGTTATATCGTAACTTTAACTTATTTAATGCGTCCCCTTGAAAGTATTTTTGATATTTTACCCAGTATTAGTCAAGCTAGTGTTGCTTTAAAAAAAATTGAGACTTTAGGTTTGTCTTTAGCAGATAAAGCAGAAAACTTAGCCATAATGAGCAATTATAATCTGGCTTTTACTCACAGTCTAGAACTTAACAATATTACTCATACTTACTATCGAGAACAAGAAGAAAGTAATTTTACTCTTGGAGCAATAAATTTAGTTTTTCATCCTCAAGAAATAGTATTTATCATTGGTGGTAATGGTAGCGGTAAATCAACTTTAGGGAAATTAATTGCTGGCTTATATATTCCCGAAGCAGGAGAAATTTTAGTTAATGGTAAGTTAATTACCGAAGCAAATCGAGAAAGTTATCGCCAGTTATTTGCTGCTGTTTTTGCTGACTTTTATTTGTTTGATAATCTCTTAGGTATATCCCAAGACGATCTCAAAATCAAAACCAAAAATTATTTACAAAAACTACAATTAGATAAAAAAGTAACTATTAAGAATAATAAATTTTCTACTATTGAATTATCTCAAGGACAGAGAAAAAGATTGGGTTTATTAACAGCTTATCTAGAAGATCGTCCAATTTATTTATTTGATGAATGGGCAGCAGAACAAGATCCTTATTTTCGAGAAATATTTTATCAGCAACTTTTACCAGAATTAAAACAAAGAGGGAAAACAGTAGTAGTAATTACTCACGACGATCGCTATTTTTATTTAGCTGATAGATTGATTAAATTAGATTATGGACAGATAGTTGAAAATCCTTAGCTTAAGTAATTTGAAGTTTAGGGCTGTTTTTTGTTCTATATTAGGGTAGATATCCAATTTTGAAAAGTATCAGCCAAACTGATAACAATTTGCTTAAGCTTATAATAGTATTAAATAAGCCTGATTGTAGCCTAATGCTTTTAGACTTTAATATGAATCTTCAGTCCTAACTATAAAAGATATTTATCAGACTTTAGTCCTAATGGTTTTGGGAATTATGACTCATGTGGATAATATCAGTTGGCTTATAAAATTGGTAAAAATACCAGATAAAAATCATGTGTCCAATCACAATATTTTGGCAACAGGGTTATTTATTAGTTATTAATAATTGGACTGAGCTAGCTATTACAGTTCAAGAAATTATTGGTGAAGAAGTTGAATATTATGGGATTTATGATCCAAGTATAATTGGTGTGGCAGTAAGTCTAATTTTCTTTAAATTAATTGAATATGGAGGAGAAATAATTTTTAAATTTATATTTT
>CAYMWC010000474.1:0-2253 GCA_964393695.1 uncultured Pleurocapsa sp. | reverse complement strand
ACGACCTTTGCGAAGGCTGGCAGCTTGCTCGAAACACTTAACGGGAAAAGTAAGGTTCAGATAACTGCGGTTTGATTTCTAGAATGTAACTTAATAACCCTGGTATCGAGATTTCCCAGTCATTTTGTTCTGCCTTATCGTTGGGAATTGCCAGCATACTCCAAGAAGGAGATTCTCCAGCAGGAATTGTTGACCATTGAGCTTCCATAGCAGCGAGTTTCGTTGGTTGATAATGATAAACTTGTTCGCCACTTAAATGCCCAATGTAGATTTGTAGAGGAGTAACGGCAACTGCGATCGCTAAAACAATTTTAAAAGAAAGAGCAAAAAATTCTGCATGGCGTTGCTTAAGAATATACCA
Source organism: uncultured Pleurocapsa sp. (assembly GCA_964393695.1). Taxonomy (GTDB): domain Bacteria; phylum Cyanobacteriota; class Cyanobacteriia; order Cyanobacteriales; family Xenococcaceae; genus Waterburya. Next base: position 1,892 of record CAYMWC010000474.1, on the reverse strand, counting down.
AGCACTAATACCACCAATAACAAACAGAGAAGTCTCCAGAGTAGCAAAGAACATATGGAGGACGCTGTTAAGCATAAACGGATTAAAAATTGCTTGGAAGTAATCTTTGACTACAAAATTACCATTAATAAACTCTCCACCAGCAGGGGTTTGTAACCAAGAATTAGCACTCAAAATCCAAAAAATAGATAAATTTGCCCCAAAAGCGACCATAATGGTGGCAAAGTAATGCATAATCGGCGGTACTCGTTCCCAACCAAATAACATAATCGCTAAAAAACCTGCCTCAAGAGCAAATGCCATTGCTGCTTCAAAGCCTAATACGCTACCAAAAAAATCTCCCACCGCTTGAGAAAAAGGATCCCAGTTAGCACCAAATTCAAATTCCATGGGTAGTCTTGTAGCAACTCCTATCCCGAAGTTAAGGACATATAGTTTTGACCAAAAACGAGCGTGATAATAATAGTTTTCGTTGCGGGTTTTGAGCCATAATCCTTCTACCACTATCAAATAAATTGCCATCCCTGTAGTTAACACAGGCCATAACATATGGAAGATTGCTGTCAGAGCAAACTGTAAACGCGAGAGTATTACTGTATCTGATAAAAATTCCATTGAAGACAAGCTAATAATTGATTAAAGGCTCTTGAGGTTAGAATAACGTTTTTATCCTTGTTAAGGAAAGTAAACTAATTATCTGATTACTAATTAGTGTTAAATCAATTACAACCTTCTGACTTCTGATGTTATACCCTTGTGGCACTTCTGACTTCTGACTTCTGCGCAGCAGTACTAAATTCCCCATTCTTGCTTAATTAATTGCTTATATAAATTATCTTTAATCATAATTTGTCGTTGAAGTTCAACTATTAACTCTTGAGCTTGCTGTTGAGATAAAGATTGTGTTTGAGTAGCAATCTTTTTAAGACTAAATTCCTGTTCTAAAGATAGATTATTTTGATTACTCATTATATTTACTCCAATTTAATTAACTATAAATTAACTGAAAATCCATAGGGTTTTTCACAGTAATAAGGTGCAAATTTGAACTTCAACAAAAAATCCAAGTTTCTCTTCGACCTCTTACATGAATATAAGATCAATTTATTTGTAACTTTTCCTTCTTGCCTTTTAAGTACGGTTGAACATAATAGTTTATGCAATAAATCTATTTTGGTATTTTTTGTTACCAATGTTTCTCAAACTCTATTAGTACTTTCACCGTAAGGGAAAGGCTATGGTTTAAAACTGAGTATAGCAGCAAGTGTTTTGACTCAACTGTTTACAAAATAAGCAATAATTTACCAAAGATTATCTATCCAAAGTCTAGGTATTAAGTTCAATTACAAATCATATAAATAAGACTTACAATAACTATATTTTTTTAAAATGTAACCTATTTATCAAAATATCAAAATTATCAAAGCCAAATAAATAATTTTATTTGTTATATCTAACTAAAGACAGACAACAATTAAAAATATTTTATTTACCTTGAAAGTAATTCTTTTTAAAAGATAATTGAGGACTTAGAAATATGACAAATATGGAAAATCAAACCCCAACTCAACACTATGAAGTTCAATCCGAACGCAAGTATGGCGAATTTGCTACCAAGTTTCAATTCGGTTCTAATCCTAGTGCTGAAATTTGGAATGGTAGATTAGCTATGGTGGGATTTTTGGGAGCTTTATTAGTGGAATTAACTACTGGACAAGGATTCTTCCACTGGCTCGGTATAGCGTAGTCTCAGCATAACGTAGTCTCAGAACTGTAATTGTAGTTTTCTCTTGTATATTCGGTTTTTAGCCCTGTTTTTTGACAGGGTTTCTTAGTTACTGTAGTTTAGACTAATGGAAAGGCTAGAACAGAAAAAACCAAGAGAATGAAGA
>CAYMWC010000473.1:0-2260 GCA_964393695.1 uncultured Pleurocapsa sp. | reverse complement strand
CTGCGGGATAGCTTCGCTTACCGCTCCCGTTGCCGACTGTGGGTATCCCCGTGGCAACGTTTACGTTCTTCCAGGGTTTGTTGGGGCGGAATTGTCCGAACCCGTTGACCCCTTCCAACCAAATTCCCTCTGATTTTGCTGGATATCCCAGGCGATCGCTCGCCTCTTTGACAGTCATCGAACGGCAATTAACCTGTATCCATTCGGGATTTAGTCCCCGCTTGGTTACGCATTCAAAGTAATGTTTATCGTTTAACCGCGATTTGGGTTTATCGTTAAGATTTGTTGCTGGGTCGGCTTGGGGTTGAGGTTTAAAGCCACGATGAACCTCATTTGTTGGTTTATCGTTAAGATTTGTTGTTGAGTCGGTTTGTGGCTGAGGGTAATTGTCTGGGTTTACCTTATTTGTTGGCTTGTCGTTACTGTCGTTACTATTTATTACTGCGTCCGGCTGAGAATTAGAATTATTGACTTTCTCAAAATTACAATTATTTACTTTTTCTTCTTGGTAGGTGGTTTCTACGGCGTTCTGATGATGATTAGTAGATGACAATGTGTACATAGAATTCTCCAAAGGTGTGTGGCGGCTTTCTTTGGAGGGAGTGTGCGCCTTTAGCTTGCCTAAAATCCTTGCTTTTGAGGTTTTATTTCTTGGTTGACCGAGTTTGAAAGTGTGTCAGTATTAACACAGTTTGCAGTTAGCAATTAGCGGTAGTGTCCTTGGGCAGCAAGCTTATGGAGCAATTATAATCAGTGAGAGCTTGAACTTATCAGTGATTAAATCTACCAAATCTACATCCGCATCGTGGGGTTGTACCATTGCGGTTCCCAATGAAAGCGCGGGGTATTGCCAATTGTTTTGGTCAACTCACCAAAAATTTATATAAAACTCTGTCAAAAGTGATAGGAAATTGGTACGACATGCTATGATAATGCCTATAGGCGCACAGCTTTTATCTCAATTTTAGTAGCCTTTTCAGTGTTACAACCGCCAAGTCATTCCACTGTTGAGGTTAATCGAGACAAGCTCTGCTCCGCTCCAATTTATTCAATTTGATTTCGATCCATATTTTTTTGTGGATCGAAAATTCTAGCAAAAACACTTGGATGCTTTGATCCAACCAGAATGTCGCTCTCCACGGGCGGCATTTTTAATATGGACTTCGAGCAACCGTAACAATCACCTCCTGAATCGATGTAAAAAAGATGTTAAAAGCTCACTTCGCTTTTAACTAAACTATTGTTGATCACTGTTAATTGCATTTAACTCCGAGTTTAAGAGCGCATAATAATCACACGCACTCTTTCGAGTAAACGCTAAAAGCCAGGGTGGACAAACAAAACACAATACATCATCGCAGAACGAATTAAGTGTGGCAAAAACTCTTAAATATCGCAATTAATGAAGTTTGTATTCACTCAAGATTCTAATACAAATCCACACATATCGATCCATGTAATCTAATTTTTTTTAAAATTCAGTATAGTTAGTAATTATTGTGAGTGCTTGTTGATACTTATTCTCTGGTTCGAGATTTTCCAGTTAATAACCATACGAAAATTAGCCCTTAATTTTAGATAAAAAAGAGCGATTTAGTGCCAAATTGAAGTTGTTTCCAAAAGTGACAATCGTTAACTTTTGTTAATTTTGGGTCTTTTTAGGTCATGTTGGATATTTTTAGACATTAACCAGCTAATAAAAATAAAAGTGTAATATACACAATTGCGTGGATAGCAAAAATATTTATATTTATTGCATTTATAGCAATTATTCCTGTTAGCTTTTAGTGGCAATCTTTCTTAGTTTTTGATCATTTGAATAACCTCATATACTCTGATTTTTACCGTTAAAGATAGTGACTCTCCCTATTGATTTATTCTGTCGGCTCTGGCTTCTCGTTGTCTCTCCATCCAGAAAGCGATCGCTTCTTCCATCGCTTCACTTTGAGAAACATCCTTTAAGGCGCAGAAGGATTTGAACTCCCTATACATCTCTTCAGGGATATGACCACTTAATTGGCGATACTCCGGGCTTTTGCGCCTGTCTACCATCGAATCAGTCTTTGTTTAACTCATCAACCTTTATTTTCGCTTGTGATATCCAAAAACTAACATTATCGTAATATCACGATATCACGATAACTATTAGAATATGTAAGGTCAATTCTTTTGGTCATTACCTCCTTCGCTAGCTGGGGTTGGAAAATCCGATGAATGCTTATATATGCCTACTTCATGAGATTTAATCGCTTCCTTCAAA
>CAYMWC010000472.1:0-2260 GCA_964393695.1 uncultured Pleurocapsa sp. | reverse complement strand
AAGGCAGTGGTTTGTGGTACCACCATTCGTGGGTTCAAGTCCCATCGTCCGCCCTCGTCTTCAGCTTTTATGCGAGGACACAGCAATAGCTTGGTCTATTCAAGTATCTCAGAAGTAGGAACATCCGTCGTTTTAGCTACGAATGGTGACACCACAATCTCAAAAGTTGCTTAGTATTTCCTCAAATTTGAATATACAGCGATCGCATAAGCGAGTCAATCCTTAATGGCTGTAGTCCACCCCCTCAAGTAATATCTTAGAATAGAGGAACTGTGTCTAGTTCCGCCTTCACCCGCTTTAACAAAACTCAAAGCCAAAGGTAAAATAAAGCAAAGATCAAGCTAACGAAATCTTACGGCTTTATTAAAATTAAGTTGAGGAGTGCCAGGAAAATAGTAGAAGATAATATATTTATCTCTATAAATAAAATATTAAAGTATATTCAACAGTCGATTTTTAATACCTCTAATCAATCCTTGTGCGTCCTTACAAAATACAGAAAATAGATTTAAGTAGTGAATATCCCTGTCCGTGTAGGCGGAAAGGCAACTTGAAGCCAATTGTTTTGACAGAAGCTTTGGGCTGCGATCGCTGTCAACAAATTTTTGTGGTTAAAAAAGATGGTCAGACAATTGAACAATTGTCCTCAATTTATCACAAAAAGTCGTGGCGATGGACAGGAAATCGCTGGAAAAATGCTTATGCTCGCTGGACACAAAGTTATCTATCAACAATGGTAGTTTTGGTATTTGGTTCAGCCATCTTTGCCGTAGTGATATTGCCTTTAATGTTGCGTTGGGTGAACGCGCAGAGTATTATTTCTTGGGCAGTATTATTTCTCATTCTGATGATACTGCTGATCCTGACGATGTTTTTAGTTTATCGGCATTAATAATAAAGCAATGCAAAGTTCATCAAAACCAATGCTGACTATAGTTCGAGAATCTAATCAAGCTGCTGCCAAGCTTGCTCAAACCTCAGGAGCCAAAAGAAGACAGGGAGTATCAGTATTAGCTGAGGTGATAGAAAATAGTTTTGATGAAATACTCGAAGCAAATACTTTAGACTTAGAAATGAGCCGTGAAATGGCGGTAACTGAACCGATTGTCAACTGGTTAAAGTTAACCCCAGAGAGGTTAGAAATGACTGTTGCCATTTTAAAACAGTTATCTCAATCAGCAGATCCGACTAGACGCTTAATTAATGCGCCCTACCAGTTAGAACCCTCTCAAACCTATTGTCAATTAATCCCTTTGGGGACAATTGCTTTGGTTTACGAAGCATTTCCTGAATTAGCTGTGATTGCTGCGGGAATGTGTTTGAAAACGGGTAATAGTCTCATTACTAGAGGGTGTAGTACCGCCAGTAACTCTAATCAAACTATTGCAGAGCTTTTGAAAAAAGCTTTGGTTGCTAGTGATTTACCTGTAAGTTCTATTGAAACTGTTTTTCCCGATTCGGGAATTTCGGTTCAAGAATTAGTTACTCAAGATCGTTATCTTAATTTAGTTATCCCTTATGGTCGTCCGAGTTTGGTTCAGCAAGTGGCAGAAAAGGCAACCGCCACAGTTCTCAAAACCAGTATTGGTAATTGTTATTTATATTGGTCACTTAGCGGTGATTTGGAATTAATTCGTCAGGTAATTGTCGATAGCCACGATAGTGAGCCTGATGCGGTTAACGCGATCGAAAAAGTATTAGTCAATAAAAATCTTAAATCTTCAGCTTTAGAATCTTTATTTCATAATCTGCAACAACAGGGATTTAGTCTACGGGGAGATGAAGTTTTAGTAGAAAAATTTCCTGAATATTTGAAGATAATGCAACCCGAAGAGTGGAAAAAACCATATTTGAATAAAAAGGTAGCATTTCGTTATATAGATAATTTACCTCAAGCTATTGCTTGGATTAATCGTTATAGTAGCGGTCATGCAGACTGTATTGTAACAGAATCTTATCAAGAAGGTCGTCTATTTGCTCAAGGTGTTGATAGTGCCTTAGTCTATGTTAATACTTCCCCCAAGTTTTCTCGTAATCCTGAAGGGGGAAACGACGTGTTCTTAGGAATGTCTAATCAAAAAGGATATCGTCAAGGCTTAATTGGGGTTGAAAGTTTTACTACTATTAAACAGATAGTACAGGGGTAGTTATTACTAACCTATAACCTAAGTAGGTAGGCATAATTAATTTAAAGACTGATGTGAGGTAGTGGAGTAGTGGAGTAGTGGAGTAGTGGAGTAGTGGAGTAGTGGAGTAGTGG
>CAYMWC010000471.1:0-2272 GCA_964393695.1 uncultured Pleurocapsa sp. | reverse complement strand
TCCAAAAGCTTTATATCCATTCTCATATGATAGCTTTTGCGTAACATCAGTTAATTAAATGTAACAGCTTAACTAACACTTAGTTTTAATGGAAACGACTTTGGTACTAGTTACAATCAATCTGGGATTTTTCTCGTAATTAATATATTCCCTCAACATCGGTTGTAGAGTATAACCCATAACACTTGTATTTATAATTAATCTTCTAGTTAAAGATTGCAAAATATCAGTAATTCTTTTTTTAGTATCAAGCGATCGCAACTTAACTTTTAATTCTGCTAAAGAAACAGGTTGCCAATTAGTTGCAAGACAATCAATAATTTCTTGTTCTGCGCTTGATAAACGTTTTAGATGTCTATTTAATAAAATTTGTAAGTCATCAAACATATATTTTCCTTCTACCAGAAATTGCCTGATATCACCTCCAAAAACTGCTCGAATATGATGGGCAACCAGTTCTAAAATTAAAGGATTACCATTATAAAATTCAATTAAAGTTTGCCATTCTCCTTCTGTGCCAGCAAAATTGCCAATAGCTTGAAAAATTTCCTTTCCTTCGTGATAGTCCAAACCACCTAATTCTTGATTTCTCCCAAAAAATATCGGGACATCTGGTGCATCTCCCCAATCTTGATGATTATTCACAGTATTTAGAGAAGCGTTGATGATTTTCTCGATTTTGACTGGGAAATTCTTCTTGGTAATTCTTTCATCGCAACTTTCAGCTAGCGAATGCCATAATCGATAGCCGACATCTTTAACATATTGAAGATTATAATTATACGAATTAGCAATACATTGATAGCTTTTCCCTTCCCAACTACCTTTCAAGATTTCTTTTTGCAAATCACTGAGCTTAGAGAATGTCTTGTTTTCTATCCAATAAAAAATTTCCTGCTCGTCCATAAAGCATTCGGCAACCTTGTCTCAATTGATATCTATTTTTGACTACATATATAAATAGCAGACTTTTCCGACTTTTATGCACGAGCTTGATAAGACTTAATTCTAAGAAATGAAGATGACCGCTTTATTTAAGATTTTTGATGATTGATTTGAGATTAAAATCCGAAATGAAATCTAAAATCGCCACGTCAATTTGAAATTTTAAATCATCAATATTATACAGCCGTTTCCAATTGAATAGACTACGCTTTTAATTAATTAGCTCGTAGCTCTAAGCTATAAGCCATAAGCTTTAAGCATTTTCTAATCATTTTAATAACTGTGGTCTACTAACGTGAAAAACGCTGTAATTATCTGACGATTATGGATTAAACGAGAAAACCGAACGTCCTACCGCTACAACAAACCCACCAACAGCAGTAATTAATACTCCAATTAGTGTCCAGATCTGCGCTTTCTGTGAGCCTTTAATTTCTTTGATATCTTCTACAGTACCATCAAGTTTAGTCTCTACTTTAGTTAATCTGAGATTGATATCTGTAACGTCTTTTTGGAGATTATCTAGTTTTTGCTCAAACTTGTTCTCGATATTATCTAGTTTTTGTTCAAACTTTTTATCGAAATTATCCAGTTTTTGCTCAAACTTGTTGAGGATCTCTTTGAGATCGGATTCTATTTGTATATTGCTCATTGGTATACTGTAATTAGATTTGATAAGAAAGCTTCTTTTTAATTTTATTCCCCTATCTCGGTTTCTAGATATTACAGCATCTTGCTCGTGAGGGAGACACTTACACTATCAAATTCTTTATTCAACAAATTAGTAAATCAACCAGCTAGCTTATCGCTAATTAAACGATTTAAACTTATATTCTGCTCGGCAGCTTCTATTGCTAACATTCGATGACGCTCAGGAGTAATGCGAATCTGAAACTTACCACTGTATTTTTTCTCTGAAATAGGTATCGGGGGTTTTTCTGCATTGCTTTCCATGTCTACTACAATTTGCTTAACCAGAGTAGTAATGCCTTCTAATGCCTTTAAATGTGTTTCATCTAACCAAGAAAGACTGGGAAATTCTGCACATAGTCCCACGAACTCTTGATCTTCTTCAGACCAGATGACTCTGTAGGTATAGTGTTCATAGTTAACCATCTTTGCTTCTCTCCAATTTAGCAATTGCTTCTAGCACCTGTTTGACTTGATATGGTTTAGCCTTCCCTTTTTTATTTTGAATATTGACACGAGGATCGCCTTGCCAAGGTGTTTTGTAGACAAGGTGACTCGTTCCTTTTTGCCTGGGGTTACCAAAATCAATACCTTCGCCAAATGAGAAGCCAAATTTTTGTGTGAAGTCAAGAGGGCT
>CAYMWC010000470.1:0-2285 GCA_964393695.1 uncultured Pleurocapsa sp. | reverse complement strand
ATTCTGCTGCCCAACTATATTTACCTTCAGGAAAATTAGCATCAATAGATCGTAAGCCAGATGAGACTAGACGCAGGATTGAAATCCGTTTTATTCCTCCTGGTCAATCAAAATAATTTATTGATATCTTTTTTGTAAGCCCTACGGATATTGGGTGATCGCCATTGAACCATTTTTAATCTTTGACATTGTATTTACCTCACGCATTTAAATTCCTAAAGCGACAAAAACCCCTGTAAATTCTCCTACCTGTTGTCCTTGACATTGCAGGAAAGATTTGACTGTGACGCGAGATTTCTTTTTTCTCTGAAGAATTTGGATAAATTTTGCCCATACTTGTCGATCTGTTAAAGAACAAATTGCTTCAAAGTCATTAGTAATCGGTTGGTCATAACTTATGCTGTTTTTCTGAATTACCAATCTGGTTTGAATACCTTCACTCTGAAGACGAAAATTAACTAATGTCCAACCACTTAAGATCGCCAAGGTTGAAGCACTACCACCAAATACTGTTGAGCGATGATTGATATTAGGCTTGATTGGCGCAGCTAAAATTACTAAATTATTTGTGACTTTCATTACTTGAACCTCCATCGCTTTTGATAACGGAATATGTTCGTATAAATAAGCTTGAATTGCCTGACAATATTGTTTTTCCATTTATAAACAGACGAAGTAGAGTAGGGTGGGCAACGCTTAGATTTAACTTAATAATTGGAGTTTAGACTAATTTCACAGGTAGTGTTTTTCTTGAAGATTCAGAGTATTCAGCCTACTACCAGTAGCGTAATCTTTGATTTAGTCTAAACTCCAGTTAATAAGGTATTCAAAAATACTATTGCCCACCTTTCCAGGTACAATTTCCTCGAAAATTACCTTAGCTAAAAATATTCATCGACTCTAAACAGCCAAAGATTAGTGCCAAAGTGCTAACTAACGAGCCTGTCGCACCTACCATATTGCCCAGGTAAACAATTTTGTTTTCAATAGTTTTTCCAATAGAAAGCCCCCGATGTCCAACCCAAGCACCATATGGTAAAGCAACACAAAATCCATAGCCAGAAATGACAGACGACCAAACCAAGATTAATAAGGCGATCGCATTTATATCTAACTGATTAATCGCAGCAGCAAAAGCAATCATTGTCGTACCACCCATTGATAACCCTGAATGAGCTACTCGCCATGCCCTAACAACCTCTTCGTCTTTTTTATTAGTAATTGCTGAACCATAAGGAATTCCTGATAATAAACCGATTAACAGAACAATTGCACCATGAAATAACAATTGTAGAGATAAATTCATTGTGTTTTTCCAAAATTATCAAGGTTTTTGCAAGTACTACTTGCTTTTAATCCTCAAAATAACAACTGTCTCTAAAAATTGCAAGCACCACTTGCACAATATCAATCATATTCGGCGTAAACTTCTTTCAATTCTTCGGGCATAGTGATCGGACGCATAGTTTCTAAACTCATAAAAAATCCTACTTGCGTTGCAGTAGCAGCTATTTCATGCCCCAGACATATCTCAGCTTGCACAGTACAGCGTAAACGCCCTAATTGAGACATCCACATTTTGCCTATAGGGCGATCGCCTAACCGTAAAGCTTTTTGATATTTGATTTCAGTTGAGCTAACAGTTGGGCAGTATCCCTTTGACATTAACTGTTCTAGAGGGAAATGAGACTCTAGCATTTTCAATCTTAAGTCTTCTAACCAGCGAATATAAACAATATTGCTGACAATTCCTGCAAAATCAATGTCATAGGTTTTTATTGGTAAATCTAGGCTTACTTCTAATGCTTTTACTTTCATTGGCAATTAATATTTGTATTTGCAAACCGATCGGTCTTTATTGAATCAAAAAAATTTAATTACGTTTTGTAGGGGCGAACGGCCGTTCGCCCCTACTAATTCATCGTTCATAATTCATCATTCATTTTTTCTACGCCAAACTATTCTGAATATAATTTTGCAAATGCGCTACAACTCTTTGTAAATGAATGGGATTTCGTTCTAGTTTACTCATCATAATTGCTCCTTCTAAAGTAGAAAAAATAATCGTGGCAACGGTATCTGGTTCAACAGTTGCTCTCACTTCGCCTTTTTTGATGCCTGTCTGTACAATACGGACAATCAAACCACGACTAGAATTCATTGCCTGTAGGGCGCGATCGCGTAAGGGAGAATCTGTATCATCGGTTTCAATTGCTGTATTTAAAATTGGGCAGCCTCCAATAATGGGCGGATCGTCGATATAAATCAGGTAACTAGCTACTAGT
>CAYMWC010000469.1:0-2288 GCA_964393695.1 uncultured Pleurocapsa sp. | reverse complement strand
TTTGGGAGATTTCTTTCGTATTTCATCTGTGGGGCTGCCGAATGTGGGTTGAAAGCAAGGAAAACGATCAAGGCATTTATCTTATTGATCAAAGTAGAAGAATTTTTCTTGAGCGATTTGAAGCTAGGATGAACGAACTAACCTTTTATTCTGTTAATCAGCCCCATATTTCTTATCGAGAAGTAATTCAATTACAAGTTAGATTGTATAAGCATTGTTTGGTTTCATCAATGGTTTATGAGCCTTTTATCAGAGCTAAATAATGTTAGTGATAGTTGTTTATGATATTCCCGATAATAAGAGAAGAACCAAGCTCTCCAATTTGTTAGAAGGTTATGGACGTAGAGTTCAGTTTTCTGTTTTTGAATGTTTTTTAAATTTAAATCAAATGCAAGAACTTTATGAAAAAGTCTTGAAGAGAGTTATACAAGAAGAAGATAACGTCAGATTTTATTGGATATCAGAAAAGGCTATGCCTAAGATTTTAACTATTGGCAGTAATATACCTCAACCTCCTCCTAATTATTATGTAATTTAGAAGAAGGCAGAATTATTAAATTGGTATAATTATTCGATAATTTAACTCTCAATCTTAGAATTCTGACTTCCTGTAAGCCTTACTAAGCCAAGGTTGGGAAGCTCGACATTTAGCTCCCACTGACCTCCTAGTGCTGTAATGACCTTTGAAAAAGTTTCAAAGGTGAGTTTTCGCTCTCCACTTTCAAGTTTCGAGACTGCCGGCTGTTTCACGCCTATTTTTTGTGCTATCTCGCCTTGTGTTAGATCGAGCTTTTCTCGAAGCTTGCGGAGTATCAAATACTCTTGATGAAGCTCATCGGTTCTTTTTTCGATCTTTTCTCTTCTTGTCTTTGGCAATCGAGCCATTCTTTCTTCGTGTGTCACCATTTTTTGACTCCATTTTTTGTTTGAGTGTGTCTAGATGCTCTTGATATCGCTCGTCTGCTATTGGTATATTTTCTTCATACCATTGGGGATTACCCGCTTTATTTCCTCCCAGCAGTAAAATAGCTTTTCGTTCAGGGTCGAATGCAAATAGTATTCTCCAGGGTTCTCCTCTAAATTGCACTCGCAACTCCTTCATGTTCGGATATTTACTATCTTTAATGGTGTCAGCGCGAGGACGACCGAGATTTGGTCCTTCTCGGACTAAAAGTCCAACTACCGCAAGAATTTCATCTTGAAGCTCTTCAAATAGCGATTCAAACCATTGGCTGTACTCTTCATGTTCTTTTATTGACCATTTCATCCTCTAATTATATTCCAAAATGGAATAAAAAGGCGATGTATTTTAAAAAAATGGCTTTTATAGCGTGTTTCCATTCTATTTATTTCCTACTGAGAGGAAAGTTCTGCTGTTTCAGCGCTAAGCGAGTTGGCGTGTATGGTTTCCATTCTATTTATTTCCTACTAAGAGGAAAGTTATTCATCAATGAACGCGGTGGTGTTTCCCTGAAGTTTCCATTCTATTTATTTCCTACTAAGAGGAAAGACTGTCCTCGAAGAAACAGGCTGTATAAGGATTCTACAGAGATTTTTCGCGGGGTAAGGAAAATCCTAAAATTTATTAATAATTATTATCAATAAACGAGAGGACGATTAGACTAAAACCTATGCACAGCAAGCAATCGATGGAGGTTAACCCAAAAACAATAATTTCAGAGATTTGTCCTAAACCGCGAATACTAACAAAAAAATTCGATAATTTTTCAAAATTATTTCTCCTTAAAAAAAATCAAAACCTTTATAAAAAGGTAAATTCAGCATTTGCTCCCTTCAAGTTAGCAGTTTTTGAACTAGATCTAAAATAGCCAGGAAAACTCCCATTCCATAATTCTGAAATAATGCTTACAAAATTTTGAATAACTAACATTTGAGGATCTGTTCGATTATGTCTACCTTATATATAGTAGAACCCGATTCTGCTCTCAAAGTCAAGCATCAGCAATTTCAAGTCTTTAGACAACAAGAACTTCTATTTAAAGTTCCCGTACTCCAAGTTAAAAATATTATTCTCTTTGGTTATTGTCATTTATCCTATGGAGTAGTACAAACAGCACTATATAACCAAATTCCCATTACTTACTATTCTGCTCAAGGATATTATTCAGGGTGTTTACAATCCCAATTGCAGCCAAAAGTTACATATTTAATAGAGCAAGTTAGACAAGCAGACAACAATATATTTGTTCGTCAACAAGCGGAGATAATCGTTAGCAGCAATTCTCATTTTGAAAAAGAATAGAGAAAAATTTTGTAGAAAAAAAGGA
>CAYMWC010000468.1:0-2299 GCA_964393695.1 uncultured Pleurocapsa sp. | reverse complement strand
GGTTAACTATCACTTAATTTAAAAGTGGGTTTTGACAATCGGATTTAGTATCATACCTCCATTCACCAACGCCTAAAGATCCCAACAAAATAAACCCATCCAAGGAATTTCTACACACCATTGATCATTAGCAATAGCAGTGGAACTACTTTTTGTTTGGTTGTCTTTATTATTAGCTGCGGTGGCAGGTAAAACATTAAGACCGAAAATACTGATAGCTAGTAAACTGGCAGATAATTGTTTTTTCATGATTAGTAAATAAAATTAAAGTTTGTTAAAGTTTGTTTTCTTTATATAAAGCCAGTATAAAGTTGTTACCCAAGACGACCAGTGACTACAATCACTTGAAAATATGACGTTGGTAACTCAATTGCTTTTGACTAGTTGGGGATTGGGTTTTTAGATAGCAAGTAGCGTGAAGCGCAAGTAGCAAAAAAGGTAGTAGGTAGTAGTTAGTGGGTAGTAGTTAGTGGGTAGTAGTTAGTGGGTAGTGGGTAATAAGGACTAGAAGAGCAGCTAAAAGCTCTGAAGCTCAAAGCTTAAAATCAGTAATCAGTAATTAGTAATTGCGATCGCTGTAAACAGGCTGAGGAGTATTATGTAATTGCATTGCTATTTTGATTGGTGGCTGTTTTGGTTTGAATCCTGTTTCTGCACCCAAAATATCTAAACTTTCTAGTAGAGCATTCTTTACTATTGGTACTTGTGGCTGAGATAACATCAAATGATAATATTCAATCGATTGCCAATAATGTTCTGAAGAGAGACGATTACGAGTTACTAAGCGAGTTAACTGTCGAATGGCAACTAGACGTTTGAGAGGATCGCTATGGCTTAAATCTATTAATAACTGTTCTAATTTAGCCTCTAGGGTATTGGCTTTTCTTACCCATAAAGACCACAGCAATAATACTACAGTAGTCAAACTGGCAAAACCTTGTAGAATTGCACCTGTTGCTAACCATTGATTTTCGGCATCAGCCCAAACAACGGCAGCTAAATAAGTACAAAATGCCCCAATTGCGCCACTGCTAACAGCCAAGAGTAATTGGCGATTAGAACCTACTAAAACATTTTGCCATTTTTGACAGTAACGTTGCCAATGAGAATTCTGGAGTAGATAACACAGAGACATTAGGCTGATGCCGACTATGGTGGCAAGGAATAATTTCCAATTAAGCCACCACAACAGAACAAAAACTAATAAGCACAATGCCCATCTGCTCATTTTACGTAGCTTCTTATCCTTTACCAACACTGTAAATAAATACAATATTTGCTGCCAGTTAGATCTTGCTTGGGACACAAAGAGTACCAATCCTATATTCGATACAATATACTATCAATCTTTCACTATTGGTGGCTTTTTTGAAAAACAATTACATTTTCATTAGGGTGTTAATGTTCAAAGGTAGAAGCGATTACGCAAAGCCTACCCTACGGATCGCTTAGGAGAATTTATTTAATTACTTATTAGTTAAATTGGAGTTTTTGACCACTGACTCCAACTGTTGCTAGATAAATTCCCCAAGTGGTTGGATTTTCGGCAAACCCGCAATAGGTTTGGATATCTTCAGTGGTAGTTATGCCTGTAGCTATATATTTTACTGCTAGTTGCATTGCCGATAATTTCATAATCATAGCAACATCTGACCCACCTGAAGATATTGGTACATCATTTTCTACCTGTAGTCGCTGTAAGCCAAGTTTTTGCAACAGTGAAGGTAGCTTAATTCCTAAATCATAATCTAATCCTCGATTAATAAACATCTGACAAATTGCGTCTTTAACTCTATTGAAGGCTTGATGTTCATCTGAAGTTCCAGAAATAAATTTAAGAGCGGAAAAATCTGGTTCTTCTAGTACTAGCCAGCCATTGGGCTTCAACCAACTAAGCATTTTAGACACAATAGCCTGATAATCTGCCAGATGAATTAATATATTGCGAGCATGAATCAAATCAAAACAATTATTAGCCAAAGTAACCTGATTAATATCGCCTTGAATTACTTCTACATTCGATAAGAATGTATCTGCCACAAAACGAGTATCAACATCGACTGCGGTAACTTTACCCTTTACGCCAACTGTTGATGACATCCACTTCATAATTGAGCCTGCACCTGCACCAACTTCTAGACATTGCCAGCCTGTAGTTAAACCAGTAGCAAGAATCCTTTGGTGACTTGCTGGATCGGAGATTTTTTCTAATACTTGTAGTCTTTTTAATTCAGAAATAAATTGAAGTACCTAAGCAAAATTAATTACATATTCAGTGCCAAAATTATCTAGCACTTTT
>CAYMWC010000467.1:0-2314 GCA_964393695.1 uncultured Pleurocapsa sp. | reverse complement strand
ATATATTAACTGAATTAATAATTGAGTTAGATTTTATTTGGGAATAGTTAGTATTGCTAGTAATTTAAAAAAAGCGATCGCTTTTTCTTTCGTTTTTATATAACTTCAGAAAATAATCGAAGTATAGAAAACATTGCCTGTACTAAAATAAAAAATATTTGTAACCGTCCCAGGGTCTCAATACTTCTCGTTTAACAAATGCCAACTAATCTATGAGGTTAGGGAAAGGGGTAATTAGATAACTGTTTG
This sequence comes from uncultured Pleurocapsa sp., assembly GCA_964393695.1. Taxonomy (GTDB): domain Bacteria; phylum Cyanobacteriota; class Cyanobacteriia; order Cyanobacteriales; family Xenococcaceae; genus Waterburya. The sequence goes on along the minus strand of CAYMWC010000467.1, from coordinate 2,065 downwards.
ACACAGGAGGAACGGAAATATCATTCGGAAGTGAAAAGTTTTGACCACTCCAAAAAAGACTTCATTTAGTTGAATATACTGAGGTTGAATATGTTCAATATAAAATATTCTGGCAACTGGGTACGCCATTTCCGAAAGCGATCGCGTTATTTTCTAAGTATTTTTGGGAATGTTATGAAAATAGCTCCCTCAAACCCTAATTACATACTATGTATATGTTTCTACCAGATCTTTTTTGGCAGCAGTTAAGAATTAATCGTTTCCAACAAGCTCAGAGACATAATCCTCTTGCTTGGCTAGCAATTATTATGCTAGGTTTTACCAGTATATTTGCAGGGTTAGAGCCATTAAACGCACAAACAACTAGTGCCATTAAAACCGTTCAAAATTCAGTTATTGCTGATAATTCCTCTAAGATTCCTCAGCAAATTATTGTTAAAGACTTTGAGATAGTTGGTAGTAGTGTTTTTAGTCAACAACAGTTAAAAGAAGTAGTAAAATCTTATCGCGATCGCCCAATTAGTTTATCAGAATTATTCCAAGCTCGTAATGCAATTACCAAACTTTATACCGATCAAGGTTATGTTAATTCTGGTGCTTATATTCCACCTCAAGAACTAAATCAGGGTAAGGTCAAAATTGCTGTTTTAGAAGGCGAATTAGAGGGAATTAATGTCTCAGGTACAGAAAACCTTTCAGAGCAGTATATCTCTTCTCGTATCGAAAATGCTGCTGGAAAACCTGTAAATGTTGACTCCTTGCTGTCTGCGTTGCAATTATTACGTCTCGATCCTTTGATCAATAATATTTCGGCAGAATTATCCGCAGGAGTTCGTCCAGGTACTAGTTTACTCGATATTCAAATAGAAGAAGCAGATGTTTTTAATATTTCCACTAGTTTTAATAATAATCGTTCTCCCAGTGTTGGTTCTATTCAAAGATCAGTAGGTTTAAATCATGGTAATTTGCTGGGATTTGGCGATCAATTTAATTTTAACTACACCAATACCAAGGGCAGCGATAGCTTCGATTTAGCCTATGGTATTCCCATTAACTCCAAAAATGGCATCCTCAAAGCAGCTTATGGTAACAATTCTAATGACGTAATTGAAGATCCTTTTACCCCTTTAGATATAGAATCACAATCTCGCTATTATGAGTTAAATTTGCGTCAACCTCTAATACTCAAACCCAATCAGGAATTTGCGGTGGGTATGAGCTTATCTCGTACTGACAGCGATACTTCTCTCTTAGATACTAATTTTCCGTTATCTCGTGGTGCTGATGAAAATGGTGAGACTAAGATTAGTGCCATCAGATTATTTCAAGAATATGTTAATCGAGATGACAAAAAAGTTTTAGCTTTTCGTTCTCAATTTAGTATCGGCGTAGATGTTTTAAATCCGACCATTAATGAAAATCAGCCTGATAGTACTTTCTTTGCTTGGCGAGGACAAAGCCAATGGGTAAGAAGATTGGAAGAAGATTTTTTATTGCTGTTACGAGGTGATGTTCAGTTATCAGGGGGGAGTTTAGTACCTTTAGAACAATTTCGAGTCGGCGGAGTTAATAGTGCTAGAGGTTATCGTCAGGACTTAATTTTAGGCGATAGTGGTCTATTCGCCTCAGCCGAGTTACGCATACCTGTCTTGCGATGGCAAAAAATTGATGGTTTAGTTCAAATTACTCCTTTTTTTGATATTGGCACAGTTTGGAATAGTGATGAGGTTGAAGTTAGTGAGATTAGTAATTCTACTTTACCTTCTCTAGGAGTCGGCTTAAATTTCTCTACTGGTACTAATTTTAATGCTCGTTTGGATTGGGGTATTCCTTTAGTTGATGTAGAAACTGAGGGTAATTCTTTACAAGAAAATGGGGTTTATTTTTCACTAGATTACAATTTTTTTTAGTAGTTTAATAGCGATCGCTCTTCTCAATTGTCAAAGAGTCTATTTTGATTGACCAGGAGGAATAAAACGAATTTCAATCCTGCGTCTAGTCTCATCAGGTTTACGATCTATTGATGCTAATTTTCCTGAAGGTAAATATAGTTGGGCAGCAGAAT
>CAYMWC010000466.1:0-2352 GCA_964393695.1 uncultured Pleurocapsa sp. | reverse complement strand
CTAATGTAAACTCCACAGTTATGTAAAATTGCTGCTGACCATAAAAGCTCCCTGGTTGCTTCATCCCATGAGTGCAATTTACCCTGCAATTGCTCAAATATACTCAAAGCAAACTTTGCCACTCGCTCACTATAGGCTAAATCTACATGATACTTATGGGCAATTTTTAAAACGTTACGGTTTTTGACTTCGTTTTGATAGCGTAAACGACTACCAATCAAACCATGAGTTAACATCCAATCAACAATCATCCCTTCTCGCAAAGCTCGTTCACAAATTGTGATTGAGTCAAGCTTGAGCATGGTCATCGCTTCGAGCAAAATAACTGCCCCTGGTACAATAATTTCAGCCCGTTTTTCCGATATTCCTGAAACATTCAGCCTTTCTTCACAACTCATTTTTGCCAATTTCTTGACAATTTTTTCGATGTCCTTGCGGGAAATTTCATAGCCATTGAGGGGATCGGGAATTATTCCTAATTCTCTAGCATGGATCATCGCTATGGTTTCAATTGTGCCAGAAGTGCCAATGGTGCGAGGAACTTCGTTTAACTGTAAATTCTGCCAAATCTCTTCCACAGAGCGTTCTAACATTCCTCGAACATAAGCTCTTAAAGCTTTTAATTCAAGATCGCTAATCGGATCTGTGGTCACAAAATCTTTTGCCAAACGGACTGCACCAACTTTGGTACTACTCAAAAAACGGGGTTCATGGATATCTGCCAAGATTAATTCAGTTGAACCACCACCAATATCAATAATAATATGGGGCTGATCGTTAAAATCCATGCCTGACAATACGCCCAGGTATATTCGTCGAGCTTCTTCTCGACCAGAAATCAAATTTACTACAATACCCAGTTCTATTTCAATTTGACGCAAAAAAGCTTCGCCATTCGGAGCTTCTCTCGTGGCACTAGTAGCTACGGCAATAATCTGACTAGCATTTAAGCTGGTAGCTAGATCCTTACAACGTTTGAGGGAAGCCATAGACCGTTGAATAGCCTCTGGGGTTAATTGACCCGTGGCGGGATCTCGTTCTCCTAAACGAACTGTATCTTTTTCTTTGGCAATTACCGTAAAAGCTGGTAGAGACGGTTCTATCTGCACAATTACCATGTGAATTGAGTTAGTGCCGATGTCAATTGCTGCAATAATTTGTTTGTTCATGGTAACTGTATATTTTAAATATCTAGAAGAGCAAATTTCTGGCTACAATAAATTACAAAAATGCTTGGATAATAACTTTTGTTAATCAAAATATTAAGATGATTTTATAATCTCATGGATTTTAGGTGGTGGCGCAGTTGCTCTTAAACATTTTAAATATTTAGCAATTTAATCTTAAATCTGCGAGAAATTAGCCAATAAATAACCAATATGACTCAATATCAGCCTATTAATGAACCAACTTGGCAGAGAGTGTTTCGTCTGTTGCGTTGGGATAAACCAGCAGGAAGATTGATTTTAATGATTCCTGCCCTCTGGGCAGTATTTCTAGCAGCCCAAGGAACTCCCCCTATCCCTCTAGTGGGGGTAATCATTTTGGGTACTTTAGCCACGAGTGCAGCAGGTTGTGTAATCAACGATCTGTGGGATAAAGACATTGATCCGCAAGTAGCTCGAACTAAATCTCGTCCTTTGGCATCTCGGGCTTTGTCAGTCAAAGTCGGAATTATCATATTTGCGATCGCCCTAATTTGCGCTGCCATCTTGGCTTTTTATCTTAATCATTTGAGTTTTATTCTCTGTGTTCTGGCTGTTCCCGTAATTATTTTGTATCCTTTAGCCAAGCGAGTTTTTCCTGTACCTCAGTTAGTTTTATCTATAGCCTGGGGTTTTGCTGTCTTAATTAGTTGGACGGCAGTAACAGCGAAAATTGAACCTGCAACTTGGTTACTTTGGGGGGCAACAGTCTCTTGGACTCTAGGTTTTGATACTGGTTATGCTCTTGCTGATCGCGAAGACGATCTAAAAGTCGGTATTAATTCCAGTGCCATCTTTTTTGGTAAATATGCCCCAGAAGCGATCGCGATTTTTTATGGCATCACCGCTGGTTTATTAGCTTATTTAGGTATTAATTTGGCTTTAAGTTGGGTTTTTTGGCTTACCTTAGCTCTAGCTACGGCTGGTTGGAGTTGGCAATATTTACAATTACGTCAACCTGATATTCCCCGTTCACTTTATGGCAAAGTGCTGGGACAAAATGTCTGGTTGGGCTTTATCTTGCTGGCAGGAATGATTTTAGGTTACTTAGTTTAAAAATTATTCTGACCTCTGACCTCTGACCTCTGACTTCTGACTTCTGACCTCTGACTTCTGACTTCTGACCTCTGACTTCTGACTTCTGACC
>CAYMWC010000465.1:0-2356 GCA_964393695.1 uncultured Pleurocapsa sp. | reverse complement strand
AATCTATTTCTACCGTCTTTTTTCTCACGAATTTATTTTTCGGACAAGTCTAATAGTTATAGACAACCTGGTTTGTTTTTAACTACTGATACTATCGGGAATTTCTTCAGGAACGACCCAGTAATACAGTGTGTGTTCTCTAGTTCCACTTTGGACTCTGACAACTTGTTCTGGTTGCCACTCTCCCATATCAAAGTCATGGGAAACGATTCGCGTACCTGGTTCAAGTTCTCGCAGCAGTTTAGAACGAAGTTCGAGGTTAACGTCAGGTAGCAAATATAGCGTTACTACCGTCGCTTTACTCAAATCGGTCTTAAAAAGGTCTTGTTGCAAAAACTCTACGCGATCGCTAACTCCAGCAGATTCAGCATTGGCTCGACTTTCCTCTACTAGTTCTGGATTAAGTTCTACACCAGTGCCACGACGAACATTGTACTTTTGGGCTGCGGTAATGGGAATTCGTCCATCTCCACTGCCAAGATCGTAAAGAACATCGTTGTTTGATACCTTTGCCAATTCCAGCATCTGATTCACCACAATTTGAGGCGTGGGAACATAAGGTACACTGGGTGTCTCTGTTGGGGATTGTGTTTGTACTGGGGTTGCAGGTTGTTGAGCTTGAGATTCAGGAGTAATTTCGCTAAAGTTTCGTTGTTGAGTACAGCCAACTACTGTCAAACTCCCAAGGCTTAAACTGGCGAGCAAAAATCCGATTTTTTTGATTAATTTCATCATGATTACTAATTGGGAATAAGTTATTTACTCATTACCCACTACTCATTACTCATTACTCATTTTGGCGAGACCATAAAAACAGTGGTACGCCAGCAATGACTATAGCTACGCCTACAAGCGCACCAATCTTCGTATACACAAGGCTCGAATACAGTAAGTAAGCGCAGATCAAGCAAAAGAGAATAGGTGTTAGAGGATAAAAAGGGACTTGAAACGGTCTGAGTACTTCTGGCTCTTTAAATCGCAGCACTAATAAAGATAAACTCGTCAGCAGAAAAAAGAACCAAAAAGCTGGGGCAGTATAATCTACCATCGTTTCAAAACCTCCACGGGTCAATGTTCCTAGCAAAACTAGAACAAGGGCGATCGCTGCCTGTACGATTAAAGCAGAAGTTGGTGTTTGGGTGCGTCGATCCCAGTCTCCAAGCCAACTCAAGCGAGAAAAGTCTTTCCCTAACGCATAGTTAGTTCTAGCACCAGTAAAAATCGTGGCATTGATTGCACCTAAAGTAGAAACAGCAATTAGCAAACTGAGAAACCAAGCTCCAGGCTCGCCGACTGTACGACGCATTAGTTCGGCACCGACTGCTTCTGAGGTTGCCATTGTTTCTAACCCCAATCCCTGAAGGTATGCGACGTTAATCGCCAAGTAAATGAAGGTAATGATGCCAAGACTCCAAAGAAGCGATCGCACCATATTACGTCTGAGGTCGCGTAATTCAGCCGAAATGTATGCAGCCTCGTTCCAGCCACCATAGGACAACAAGACAAAAATCATTGCCATACCCCAAGCTTCTGAGTTAGCAGGTTGGTTAGTTATTGCACCACTAGAAGGCGAAGCAAAGACTATACCGATAATGACAATCAACAATAAGCCGAGAACCTTGGCTGCCGTCAACCAATTCTGCGTCCACTTTCCCTGACGAATACCGAGGGCATTTAAGCTAGTCAGAATGCCAATAGCCAAGGCAGCGTATACAGATGAAGAATTGTCACCAAGACGCAAGATCTGGGAGGCATAATCACCGAAAACGAAAGCTAAAAGTACCAGCGAACCCGTTTGAATAACCGTCATGCGCGCCCAGGCAAACAAGAAGGCAACAGAATCGCCAAAAGCCCGTTTAAAATAGTAATAGTTGCCTCCAGCATCAGGATAGGCTGTTGCTAATTCTGCGTAACAAATAGCACCAATTAACGACATTGCACCACCCAACAACCAAGCTATAATTACAGCTTGTTTACTTCCAGTGTTGGCAGCTACAAAAGCTGGAGTTTCAAAAATACCTGCACCTATGACAATTCCCACAATCAGAGCGACGGCATCAATAAAAGCTAGAGTTGGCTTCGGTTTTGAAATTGAGTAATCTAAATTTTTGCTTTTCACTATGGCTCACATTGATAACTGGTCACTGGTCACTATTTACTGTTCACCTCGGTTTCGGCTTTCCTCCTGCCCATGGCGGTGGCCCTTCAGGAGAACGAATTTCTATAGTCGAACCATCACCACGGGTAATCGAGTAAGCATCTATCTCATCACCTTTGCCTAACTCTCCTGTAACTGTCAGGGCAAACGCATCTAATTTTTAGAATGCTTATTGGACAAAGGTTTCAGCCATTATTT
>CAYMWC010000464.1:0-2373 GCA_964393695.1 uncultured Pleurocapsa sp. | reverse complement strand
TATGCTTTCACTCCCAACACCGAGAGGATAGGGCTTGGATTATTACGTTTTTATTAATATTTAACGACTTTTGTTATAAGTCATCCTCACCTATACAGATTATTTAGTTATCATGGTTCAATTTGGATAGTTATAATTTGTTAATTTCTTAACCTAATTTAACTTTTGTCCTTAGTAAACCAAGCTAGTACCACGTATTATTAATACTTTCGTACTAAACGAGTCGCACTCTCCCTTCAACAGTAAAGCGATATTGTTTAACCAAAACAAATTTACCATCAGAGGTAACAGGAACTGCTAAAGCACCACCAGGATGGCGAATACACTCCCACTCACCTGCGACACCATTGGGTAAACGCAGTTTAATTACTTCATAGTCGAACTTACGACCTTTGTATGCCAGTTTTTGTTCTAAAATTTCTGGGGGTTCTTTGCCTACAGACATGATGTTATTGTGGGGTACTAGTATTTCCTCGTATTGATTTTACTATGAGAGGGACTAGAGACTAGGAGACTAAATACCTATGCAAAATTAATTTAACATTTGGGTTAAGTAGGAAGTAGTATTACTTCTTACTTCCTATTTCCTATTTCCTATTTCCTAAGCTATCCATTCCACCTTGTCTTGAATTGGATCACGACGACTTTGAGTACTGGGATTATCACTATAACCTAGGTATAAATACCCAAGACACTTGTCTTTTGCACCTAACCCAAGAAATTCTTTGAGTTCATTCGTGTAAGTAATACCTCCAGAACCCCAAAAACTACAGATTTGATAAGCTGCTGCGGTCAATGCCATATTTTGGACACTACAAGCTACAGCTTCTATCTCTTCTATCTCCAGTATTTTTTCTGATCTTTGCCGTTGCATACAGATAACAATTACATGAGAAGACTTAAGGATATTTGTCTGCATTCGCTCATATTTTTCTGGTTTAAACTTCTCTGCTGGGGTAAGTTGTTGGTATAAATTTGCCTGAAAACTTGCCAATTTTTCCAAACCTGAATCAGTAAATACTTTATATCTCCAAGGTTGAGTTAAACCATGATTAGGTGCCCAATTAGCATTTTCTAGTATCTGCCAAATAATGTGATTGTCGATCCTCCTACCGTTAAAACACCTAGGTTTGGTAGAACGTCGCGATTTTATTAGTTGATTGAGTTGCTCAACAGAGATAACCATATTTACTAAAGTAACTTGTTTTTTGTTAATAAATGTTCTTAAAAGATAATTCTCTTTAAGTAATTATACTTGAAGCAATCAAAGTATTTACTTAAGTATAAAAAAAATACTTTTAGGCATTATTAATAATAATATTTTAAATTTTTACTACTAGAGTTTAAATCTGAACTCTATTTCTCATCAGAAAATAGTAAAAGGATGTCGAAAAATAAGATTGAGGTTAGATTAGATATTGTGTAATTCTACAGTTAAGTAAGCCAAGCATAGGTTTACTACTCTGTAGTTGAATTAACATATTCTTAAAATTATCAATCAGTGTTCCTTCTAAGACTTAAATATAAATAGGAACACCTGCTTAAGTAGTCTCATAAATCAACACTTACAGTTAAAGGCTAAACATTATTACCTATGAAAGACAATTCTCAGAAAGATAATAAAAAACTGCTGCTCATAGATGATGACCCAAATTTAATTTTATTAGTTAAAGATTATCTAGAATTTAGAGGCTATAACGTAGACACAGCAGAAAATGGTCGTGAGGCTCTAGAATTATTGGATAATAGTGTTCCTGATATGATCATCTGCGATGTGATGATGCCAGAAATGGATGGATATTCTTTAGTTAAACATATCCGTGAAGAACCTGCGACTAATAGAATACCAGTTTTATTTCTTTCTGCCAAAGGTCAAAGCCAAGACAGAGTGAAAGGTTTAAATGAAGGTGCAGATGTTTATATGGTTAAACCTTTTGAACCAGAAGAATTAGTTGCACAAGTAGAATCTTCTCTCAATCAAATTAGACGCTGGGAACAAGGTCGTCCTAAAAGCTTAGAAGGTGCGCCGACAATTCATGTACCTCATAACGTCGAACTGACTCCCACAGAATTAAAAGTGGTTCAGCTAGTCGCCAAAGGCATGGCAAACCGCGAAATTGCCAAACAATTAAATGTTAGCCAAAGAACCATTGAGAGTCATGTATCTAATATGCTTAATAAAACTAGTTTAAATAATCGAACTGAATTGGCACGCTGGGCGATTGAAAGCAGTATGGCATAGATCTTATGGGGTTAGAATGATCATAACCCCAAAAAAAACTTGCTCAGATATTTAATAGTCTGCTATTATATCTTTTTAGTGCTGGCGTAGCTCAGTTGGTAGAGCAGCTGATTTGTAATCAGCCGGTCGCA
>CAYMWC010000463.1:0-2391 GCA_964393695.1 uncultured Pleurocapsa sp. | reverse complement strand
AACCACGCTAGTTCCACGTACTTATTAGTACTTTTGAACTAAACGAGTCGCACAAGCCAAAATCGATGATTTTATTGCTTCATACCGAAAACATGGCTTCGGTAAATGGGCTGTAATTTTGAAATCAGAAAAGAGATTGATTGGTTATTGTGGAATTGCGATCGAATTAATCGATGGTCAACTAGAAACAGAGTTAGGATATCGTTTGAGTGAAAAGTATTGGGGTAAAGGTTTAGCTACAGAAGCAGCCCAAGCAGCATTACAATATGGACTTGATCGACTTAAATTACCTTATATCATTGCCGTGGTTGAACCAGCTAATTATGCTTCCATCAGAGTGATTGAAAAATTAGGAATGAAGTACTGCAAGCAGACTTATTTTCAAGGATTTCAGGTAAATGTGTATCGGATGTCCGCAGATGAACGCAGATGAGTTTGTCGTAGGGGCGTATGGCATACGCCCTTAGCCAAGGTTTGCTCTGCCTTCGTTTACGGTTTTATCTCTAATAAATGAAGTCGTTCCATAGTTCGATGCATTCGGGCTTTTTTGGTATCAACTTCGTAGGCGATAATTATCCAAATGAGAGTCATAAAAAAGATATTTTTGTTGAAACTTTCTACGCCATTAGCAAACAAACTACCACCAGGAATGATGCCGAAAGCCAGAGTAATACTGAAAGTCATCAGGATTAAAATTAAACCAGTCCACCGCGTCCAAAAACCCATAGCAAATAAAGCCCCGAAGACGATTTCTGCTAAAGGTAACAGCCAAGCATAGGGAATAGAAATAAATCCAGGAAGAGGTGGTGTACCATGCCACCATTCAGGAAAAGGTCCCCATAGTTGCAATCTTTGGGTGACGACGGTTTGATAAAAACCATTTTCCACATTGAAGTTGAGATAATTACCAATACCTGAAAGGAAGAAAAATAATCCAACCAGAATACGGTTGAGGGCTACAGCTTTTTTGAGAGAAATTTTAAAATTGATTAATTGATTGAGAAAATTCATTGATTTTGTTCTCCTTGTTTCGTGTTATTTAAAGGTGAAGGAGCGATCGCCAATACTAATGATCCATGACGCACAGTAAAGGATAAATTAATAAACTCGTCATAATCGGCTAAATTATCTAATCCCAGGAAATTGAGGTAAATTTCCGCAGCTAACCAAACAATGGTTTTTCTTAGTAATTTTTTCCATTTGATTTGCATCTTTACTTCACCCCCTGGATATTTGTGTAGGGGCGCAAGGCTTACGCTCATCTTGCTTGCGCCCATCAAATTACCAACAAAGCATTTTCATTTTCTTGTCTTTGCACATATCGGGTTTTTCATTCTCGGTCATGCGATCAAGTAAAGTAGGAATACTTGTATCACTCATCTGGGTTTGAAATTTTTGGGGTTCGGCTGCCCGCCAGATTAAAGGAATAGCAATTAGGGTACTGGCAAGAATTGTACTCATCCCTGCTACCAGTGGTGTTCTTCCTTGACGATGGAGAGACATGGGTTGATGTCTTTGCAATAATTCATCGGTTAACCATTCGGTAGTAGCTTTGAAGTTATAAATTGGTTTGGGTAATAATTCTAGATAGGTTGCTTGACGGATTAAATGCCCTAATTCCCCTTTAAGTTCCACGCGGTCGAAAATATTAGCTATTCCTTCGTCAATGCCCAATTTCATCAGAGTACCGCGTAAATTTACTTTGGCTGGTACAGGCGATCGCCCTTGGGCTAAAGCTTGCAGATTATAGGCGATCGCTTTTCCTTGTTGATAGGCTACTTGGGCAGTGGGTGGTTGGGGTTGATCGGCTACATAGGCACAGTCACCGCCAACAAATACTTCAGGAAAATCGGGTAACTGTAAGCTAGAATTAACGATTAATTGCCCTCGTTGGTTATGTTTAACAGGAAGTTCTTGTAATAAAGAATTAGGTTGAGTTCCCCCTGTCCAACAAATAGTCATGGCTGACAAGAAATCAGGTTTGCCGTTTTGACTATATTCAATTCCCGTTGGGGTAACTTTGGTAACCGCAGCATTGAGTAATAATTCTACTTGGACAGTGCGATCGCCTAAAGATTTTTGCGCTGTTTGCCGTAAGCTACTATTAATATCTCCTTTGAGAATTTCATCGCTGCGGTTGACTAAAACTACCCGAATTTGTTCATAGTCGCCTCCTATCATGTCATACCAAACTGGGAGAATATCGGCTAATGTAGCTGCAAGTTCTACTCCCGCAGGGCCAGCTCCAATAATTGCTACAGTTAAGAGATGTTGCCGTTGTTCGGCATCTATAGTAGAGATGGCAGTTTGCAAACAATCTTGCAGACGCACCTTCAAGGTAGGGTGTTGACTTTGTGAAAAATAGCTCAAAGTAATTTCATACACTTTCTC
>CAYMWC010000462.1:0-2396 GCA_964393695.1 uncultured Pleurocapsa sp. | reverse complement strand
AAATATCTAATGCTCTGCCTACTCTTTCTTTATTGGTAATAGCCATGTTGGGAAATAGGAAATAATAATAACCTTAGAGTTCCCAAATATTAAGCAAAAATTAAATTAATAGTATTATTGTGTACTTTTGTTTATTGTTTGTACTCAAGCATTATCGAGACTAGCTCTGACTTCGGCGATCGCTTTCATTAATAAGAGAGGATCGGTTTTTGAAGGGACAAAACCAAAAAATTGATAAAAAGCGGTTACTTTATCGTTGAGAGCCTTTACTAAAACTGCTTTCGTACCAGCTAACTCGGAAACCTGAATAGCTCTTAAAAACATATCCTTAATCAAGGCTCTAGCTAATCCTTTTCCTTGATGACTAGCATCAACAGCCAGCCTACCTAAAACTATAGCTGGAATAGGATCGGGCATATTACGCTTAATCTTTCTTACGGATTCAGAATGTTGAATACAGCCTAAATTAAGTGAGTAATAAGCTACTACTTTATGGTCACAGCAAACAACATAGGTTCTACTGGCATCTCCCAGATCGTTTTTGAGAGCGCGTTTTTTTAGCCAATCATTCAGAGAAGTTTCACCACAGTCAAAGTTTTCAGTCAATAGCTCTTTTGAAATACGTTGCGGTGGTGAGTATTTTACTGTTCCCAAGGGCTTTTGCTCTTAAATAGTTTGACTAATTTGGGGTCTGGTTTGTGGTCTGTACGATCGAGATATTCACAATCTGCTTCATCTAAAATGAAAATTTTCTGGTCTAAAATAGTAGCTTCAGCTTCTTTATAAGCAGCCTCTACCATAAACTCTGTACGGGATTTACCTTGAAGCCTTGCTGCTTCGTCAATTAAATTTCGCCTAATTTCATCAATTCTCAGATTGACTACTTTTTGTTTTTCTATAGTTGCCATGAGGATTATCCTAGTTATACCACACATTGTATATACAGGGAATTGAAAAAGCAACTCTTGATAACTTTATTGATGTAACTTATCTTTCAGGAAAACAAGCTTGCATCAGTTGTTCGTCCCTTTCTTCCCGCATTTGGTGAATAATTTTAGTTACAGATGGTTTAAAAGATTTACCACCACGACGCGCATGAATTTTTTTGGCTCTTTCAATAATTCTGCTTCGCTGTTTTTCCCAATCTGATTGACGTTGCAACTTTTCCTGTAAAAAATTTTTCTCTTCTTCTGACAAAGAATTAATAACCTCAACTAAAGATTCGACCAACTTAGTATTCATCTTTTTTTAGGTTACAGGTTAGGTTACAGGTTACAAAATTTGAAGATTAATCAACAAACTAAAGCACGAGCTTTTTCTTTCAAATTATTATCGGAGTTAATATTCTGATTTTGCTTTTCTAGATTAAACTGCATCGCAAACTCTGCTACTTCTAGTAAGGCGTTATCTATACTTTTTCCTATTGATTGATACCATTTGAGTACTTCTGCTAAGTGCCAATTTAATGACTTGCCATCACTGTTAATCGGAAATGGAAAAGTATCTATATGACTATTTTTTAGCTTGAGTATGTTTTGTCTAGTACAGTTCATAATAGTTGCGATCTCTGAAATACCTACAACGTCAGGGGAGATGTAGTAAAGTTCAGCATCAGGTATAACGCTTTTTACATTTTCAATTGCACTACAAACAGCTTCAATCGCACTATCGGAACTACGAATAAAATCTAATCCTATATATCCTCTCTGACCTATACCAAGTAAAGCATCATCACATCCTGCTTCAAACAATTTATCTTCATAGATACTTGGATCTGTTTTGTGGTCAGCTAATTTAAAATGTAGTGCAAAATCGTATTCTTTCATAATATTAAAATTTTATCGGTCTGTATCTTTATCTTTATTTATGCAGTGGTCTACAATCCGTCGTATTTGTTTGGCATGATTTTGAGGTTTTCTTGGCGTAGACCAAACACTTGCAAGACAAAACTTTCCACATCTGCACTCTGGATCGTTATAAGGACATTTCAACCTAGCCCAAGCGTGGGAACTCGAACCAGCTTCAACAACCTCCCATCCATTTTCAACAGCATACTTTACAGCATCATTAATATCTTTATTAGGATGTTTTTTCACATTTATAATTCAAATTATACTGGAAAAGTTGTCAAATGACAACCGCGATAAAAAGAACGGTACATGATTTTATCCCTTTTTGTAGGTTACAGGTTATAGTCTTATCCTATTCCCTATTCCCTGTCCCCTGTAACCTGTCCCCTAGAAACTGGATTGACTGGTGGTTTATCTTTAAACTTAGGCGGAATCTCTATCAAAGCTTTAGTAATCAATACAGCCACAGGGTTTAAATCGCTACCATGTGCCTCAATGCCCAACCTTTGAGCTTCTAAAGGGATCGAACATCCACCACAGAAAGGA
>CAYMWC010000461.1:0-2400 GCA_964393695.1 uncultured Pleurocapsa sp. | reverse complement strand
AATGAGACTTCAGTTTTAGACTTGTCTAAGATTGTCTAAGTTCTCAGTAGCGGAAAAAGGTACATCTCACTAACGTAGCTCCCGGCGGTAAGAGTAGTACCACCCGAAAGAGCAGACTTAGCTACCGCAGTTGTCGTGGGTGGCACTTTCAATTTGCCAACTGCCCCGTTGTCTACCCAGATACGCCAGACAACGTCCCCTAGCTTGCAACCTTTGTTAGTAGCATTCGCGTTTTGGATTGTGACATCAAAATAGAACTTCTCATTCGGACTAATATTGGGTCCTCCCTCAGGTCTTAACGCAGAAATTGTTACGTTAACTTTGGAGTTTAGATAGGTATCCACTGCATCGTAGATATCTCTTAATTCAATTGCCATTGTATTTCTCCTTTTTGGTTTTCAAAAAATAAATGCAGAGAATGCCCAGCATCTGTCAAACTGGGTTAAAACCTTGATTTTTCGTTGGCTGAAATGACGTGCTTTCGTGAAAATCTCCCAAAGTGACAGATGAGGGTTATCTTGCTGCTCTCAGTGTCAAGAGATGCAGATTATTGAACAAACGCTACAGCCACAAAAATTCGTTATTTGACACCTTAACTCCACCTTAACTCCAGATTCTCAAAAGGGAAATCCCGTCAGATAATTGGCAGTGAACCGTCCTCATCTTAGGTTGTTACAGCCACTCTTTCGGGCTCGTCTTCTGAGATAACTTGTTCTTTAGGTTCGTACTCAATCTCAAGCTTCCATTTTATGAAGCCAGTAAACTTTGGAAATTAAAAGGGTTTAGACGTAGCGATCGCAACTATACTGTTTTTTCAGCAAATAGATAAAATTGAGTTAAACAATCATCCAATGTTAATGATTGAGTATGTCTACACTTATATTCTATCTCCGGGTAGTTATTGCTAAAAATTTTCAGGCTGAAATCACATATTTCGATAAATTTGTAAATATTTTGTAAATGAAGAATCTTATCGACTCTAGAAGAGATAGGACAAAAATACTGTATCCTATCTCCTCTAGGATTGAAACTAGAAAGTAAAGGTAGTCCGAATCGTGCCAATGACTAAATCGTCATTATTATTATTGAAATCGGGGGCTGTTATCCACACCACCCCAGGAGTGATAGCAAGATTATCGTTTACCTGATACTGATAAAACGCTTCTAAGTGCAAGGAAGTATCTTGGTCTTCACTGTCCAAACCTGGGATAACCACAGTAGAATTTGTTACTTTCGGTTCCATCCCCACGACGATGCCGCCCAAACTTCCCGCTTTAGCTAAATCAGGAAAAGCTAGAGTAACGCCCCAGTTCCAAATATCTTGAGTACCACGCTCGATGGTGCCGCCAAGAGAAGAAAGGACGCTGTTCTTCATATAGCCGCCCCAACCACTAAGAATGAAACGCTCGCTCAACTGCCAAGAGGCTTGTACTCCATAAGAATTACTCGAAGTAGGAACTGCCTCGCCCAATTCGATTTCGGTTAAGGTGCGCAGATTAGCTAAATTGCTACCTGTAAAAGTATCGCTAGCATTGTAAGCATGAACGTAAGTCAAACCAAATTTCAAACTTTCGATAGGTTTAAACACTATTTGTCCTAAAGCTGCATAAGGACCGTTAAACAAGCCACTGCCTTCCAAAGGCTCGTTTGCCGCACCAGCTAAATAGCCAAGGCTGAACTCAAAGTTATCTCCCAATTGAGTTTTAGTACCGATTCCCGCCCCAGCAACTTGGTTGTAGATGGGGTTGCGATTGCCAAAAAAGGAGATGGCACCGCTACCGCTATCATCGTAACTGTCGAGGGGATTGAGAGTATCGGCAAAGTCATAGGAAAAACCGCCAGTCCCCTCAATGACTACTTGAGTGCGATCGCCGATGGGGAAGTAATAGGATAAAGTTAGGAGTTCGAGATTGTTGTTTCCTGGCGCAGCGAATCCCAAGTCCCCTTCAAAGGTGCCAGTGACTTCGCTAAAAGCAGGAAAATTGCCCGCCTGTAGGAAGGTTAAGAGTAAATCTTCTCCGGTAAAGCTAGTATTTAAAGATAAGCGGGCGCGATCGCCAAATACGGGAACGCGATCGGCTCAATCGGCGGCAAGAACCGTCCGGCTTCCATCGTGGTTAAGCCAAACTCTTTCTTGACTTTCGCCAACGTAAAACTGCTGTATGGCATGGCTGCCCTTTCTCTGATCGTGGATGATCCATAGCAACCTGTACTACCGATTTAAATGGAAAATTGGGCAAATAAATGGCTGAAATCAAGGTTTGGTGGGCATTCCCCAATCCAAAATCCAAAAAGGTATACGATTGCAAATCTTATCCTGCTGTGGCTTCTCCCCCACTCCATACTAAGCTGTCACGCATTTAATTTACTGGTTGAGAAAAGGCAGGAGGCAGGGGGCAG
>CAYMWC010000460.1:0-2409 GCA_964393695.1 uncultured Pleurocapsa sp. | reverse complement strand
TGCATCATTTCTGATAGCAAGTGGCAAACTTGGACAGCCATTAATAGCTGCTCTCGTGTTGGCATATATTTTGTCTAGTATCTTAGAGCATGACTGTAATATACTATATTAGACACACTATGAATACAAAAAAGCGATCGCCCTAATTACTCCTAATTGCTCCTAATTACTATTTTGCTAATGCAATAGAATTAATTGGTAAGGCTTCTGCTTCTAGACGAGTTAAATCAACAACTTTACTAGCATGGTCGATGTCAATACCAACTAAATTCCCCTCACTATCAAAGTCTAGTAAAATGCCAGAGGAGACTTCCTGAGAGTCAGTGCTAGTTCTTTCGCTCAAGCTAATATAAAGTGAGTCTGTTTCGGGATAGTAATTAAATTTCATAGCTACTCGGTTTTAAAATTTCGGTCTAGAAAAGCATTATGAATTGTTTTCCCATCTTCTAGGGGAACGACTCTAAAATATTTACTCAGTTCGGCAATGTATATCCAGTGACGAATTCGTCCATCGGCTTGCACTTCCTTCTTGAAAGGCTTTTTAATTGCTCTTTGACACCATTCTCTCTTAATATAAGGTGCTTTTTACTAATACCTGTTCCTCGAAATAACGAGTTGTTTTTGAAATAACTTTCCTTGATCCTTTGAACTATCTATCTTAACCTGAGTTCGGGTTAAGCGTATTAAGCCAAATCTTTTTCTAGATCGAGAGAAGGCTTCTTAGGCTGATAACAGTATGCAATTAAGCCACACAAAATATTAACTCCAAAATTGACAGGCGATCGATGACGTGAATGCTCAATCTGAGAAATGTTCTTGAGTTTATCGATCACAGTTTCAATGATTGAGCGTTTACGAGCTAAAAGTTTGTCGCCCATCTGCATCAAGCGATTTTTCATGTTACGCCTTGGTTTAGCAAAAAACTGAATCCCAAAGTTGTGAAGTAATTTATTAGCAAGAGGTTGCGATACGTATCCACGGTCTGCGAAGATTTTGCCAAAAAGAAGTTGAACTAACTCGTAAACTGGTTTTCGATCATCAATATTTCCAGGTGTGATTTGGAGATTAAGTAGTTCTCCTCGTTCATTAACCAAAAGATGAAGCTTGAAACCAAAAAACCAATCTACCGAGGTTTTACCACGAGCAGCTATTTCCTGGAAAACTCGATGACGAGGAATACGACGGTTATGGCAGACTTTGATGCTTGTCGCATCAATAAAGCTAATCCCCGTACACTTGCCAAAGCAGCTTTTGAGATAAACGCACAATGGTAATAGGGTCGAAGGCATCCATTCTACAAAACGTTGATAACTTGGTAATCGCGGAAATTCGTTTCGCCAATAAACACATACATGATCGAGATAATAATGTTTAAAATTGCGATAGTGATTCTGATGAAATGCCACTAAAATGGTCATGATTTCGCTTAAGCTCATTTGGCGATCGCGTCTACGAGTTTTTAGCCCTTGTGAGAGTAGCTGAGATCGCCATTGAGGTTCAAATTCATGACAAAAATCATCTAGGTCGCAAAACAATTCTGTCTTTAATAAACATGGGTTGGGAGTGCTGAATCAGATATATTTTCAGCTTACTACTCCCTCCTTTTCTTATCCCGAACTCAGGTTATCTTATCTTCTTTTAATGTAAACCTTGGACTAGTTGCTCATCAAACAGCGATCGCCATTCTAGTAAAGCGATCGCCTGATTCAAATAGAAGCAATAAAAAAAAGCCCTAAAGGATAAACGATCGCATTACATGGTGCGATCGCTCTAAAAAATATTGAAAGTTTAAATCAATTAAATGTTAGTCGGAGGCATCTGTAATACCATCAACAGTTACAGTTACATTACCTTGAGCAATATTACCTTCAGGATCGCTTACTGTGTAAGTAAAGGTTTCTGGAGGAGTAGCCTGCTGTCCATTGTTAAGAGCATTCAAAGAACTACTAGGTCTAGGGTCATATTTTAAAACATACTTCCCTTCAGTGCTGTGTCTTGACGAATCTCTAATTTCCCAAACTTCAACTGTTGCACCAGAATTAAGTGTAATGGCAGTGTTACCGCTGACAACTGTATTGTTGATCTTAGTTATAGTTAAGTCTTGTCTGGCAGTATCAGGATCGCTGTCATTCATCAGCACAGAAATCCATTTAATAGTATCTTCATCTGTTCTGCTAGTGTCATCCACTGCTACAGGACTATCGTCAACCCCCTTAATAGTTACAGTTACAGTAGCGCTGCTAACGTTGCCACTGCTATCTTTCATTGTGTAATTAAAAGTATCGATTTTGGTATCACCATTTTTTAAAGATTTAAATTTACCATTGGGATTATAAGTAAAAGTACCATTACTATTAATGTTTACTACAGCTCCCGATGTCAAAGTTTTTTGACCTGTGCTAGTGACAA
>CAYMWC010000459.1:0-2423 GCA_964393695.1 uncultured Pleurocapsa sp. | reverse complement strand
TGCTTTAACTGAATTAGGATATGCTGTCCCCCGCATTGAAGCAACTTTAAACAAGGGTGGTTTTACCGAACGAGTCCGTGATCATACTTTTTCTCAACTAACAGCTATTGTCGCTGATGTACGGGGTAGCATGATGCGTCCTGTTAGAGGCAAGCCTACCAGAAATTTTCAAGCCGGACAAATTTTAGCTCAAGCTATGAGTCATCACGGTCGTTGTCCTTATAATATTGAAGAATTTGAGCAGTGGTGTGAATACGGAGGGTTGAATAAAGGAGCTTTAGAAGGATTGAAAGCTTTGAGATATTGGCCTCAAATTGAAGAAAAATATGCCATTCCTCATCATGATGCTTCTATGGTCAATTTGCTTTACAAAGGAATATATGGTGAAGAAGAAGAAAAAGATTATGCTTTTGAAGTAATGACTCAAAGTCGAGAATTATCAAGTTATTGCCAAGAATCGGTAAGACATACCCATAGTCGCAAATATGCTGATGCTTTAAATAATATTGATCGCACCGATGCTTTGGAATTGATTGCCAATACTATTATTGTAGATAATGCCCGCAAAGCCATTTTAAATAACGATAATTCCCTCGAAGAAAGGGAAATTCAACCCGACGATCCTGCCTATTTAAGAGTTATGGATTGCATTGAACAAAGTGCCTAAAGTTAGAAGACAAAGGTCGGAGTTAACTATTAACCATCCCAAACTGAACTTTGATACTAGGCAGGAGGCAAAAGAAAAATGTTGATTAGCTATGTTCTATTCCACTGAAAATCGCTGTAATGCAATAAATTGGAATTCTTGAGGGGTGACAGTGGTAAGGTGGGTAATGCCTGCCTTACCCTTAAATAATATTTCTTTGGTTAGATCGCATAAAAATTAAAAATTTGTTACATTTCTTATAGATAGGAGAAATAAAGTTTAATCGACCCAAGATAGCTCCATAGTCAGACTTTGATATTTTCATTTGGTGTCGATTTTAGTTGTCATCTCTAAATTGAGAGAAATTTAGCAATTGATGATTAATTTTCTTATATCGGTTCAGTTATTGTTCTAATTTTTCATTTTTTTGTAGATATGATATTCAACTCTTTAGTAACTAAAATTTTTAGACCCAACATAGATCTAAATCTCTGGAATCAAACGACTTGGGCAATTTTACGAGTTGTCGTGGGAATTATGATGATTCATAATGGCTTGGATAAATTATCTAATATTGAAAGTTTTGCTCAAGCTTATGTTGCATACATTGGGTTGCCATTTCCGATCTTTTTTAGCTACGTAGCAGCTTTTACCGAACTAATTGCAGCTCCTTTGGTGGCTATTGGTTTGCTCACTAGACCTGCTGCTTTGGGTTTGTTTGCTACTATGTGTGTTGCTATGTACCATCACATTAAAGTAGCTGGATTGAGTATTGCTTATTTAGAATTATCGGCTATCTATGCTGGGTGTTTCTTGTTCTTTTTAGTTAATGGTGCAGGTTTATTTTCTACTGATGCCTTAATTGTTAATTGGCTAAATAAAAATGCTTTATCCGCTAAAGCCAGACAGATTATGTTGTTAGAAAAGTCTTTTGAATCTGTTGATACTGAAGTAAAAGTATAAAAACTTAATATCTCTTAAAGTCTGTCACGATAGTTGATAAAATTTTATTTCGATCTAAATTTAAGAGCGATCGCCCTTGAAAAACAAAGCGATCGCTCTATTTTTACTGCTTTGAGCAGGAGTATCGAGAGAAAATAACAATAGATCGATATTAAATCCAAAAATATCTAAAAAACATGGCAGATGAAAGGAATAAGCTAATTGAGATAATTAGAAACGCTACTAAAGATGATAGTTTTTTACATTTGATTCATTGGATTGAAAATTTTGTGGCTAAAATTTTATCTTTAGCCCTGTCTGTAGTAATTTTAATAGCAGTTTTCGATCTTGTTGTTTTTTTGATTAAAGATATTTCTGCCAATCCTACAGGTTTTTATCATAAAAGTTTAATTGAATTGTTTGGTTTATTTTTAAATATTTTAATCGCCTTAGAATTATTAGAAAATATTACTGCATACTTAAAAAAGCACATCGTTCAAGTAGAATTAGTTATAGTTACCTCTTTGATTGCAGTTGCCCGCAAAATTATTATTTTTGACTTGCAAAAATATTCTAATACGGATTTAGTTGCGTTAGGAGTAGCAATTTTATCTTTAGCTACTAGTTACTGGTTGATTAAACGTTTGAATCTTAAAGATAGATAGCGATCGCGGGACAAATGAATTTAATCACTTCAAAATAATTGCTCTAATTCCTGACGTAAAATTTCTAGGTTAGCTACTCGTGCAATTAACAAATTATCTTGAGAGGTTTGTTTGAGTTCTTGTTTCCAATAGCGAATATCCTCTTCGTGGCGCAACCAAAAATCAATTGT
>CAYMWC010000458.1:0-2424 GCA_964393695.1 uncultured Pleurocapsa sp. | reverse complement strand
GCTCGCTTATATCCGTGGGCTGAAGCCACACGGCTTTACGCTCCACTCTCGTAAAACTAAAAGTATTGGGCAGAATGGGGATAAATTTGAGGATTAAATCGCGATGAAAGACTCGTAATCCACTGTTTAAATCGGGAATTTTGGTTTTAGTTACCCATTGAGCAAAACGAACTAAAAACCACTTAGGAATTTGGCGCAGACGGGAATAAGTAACATTTTGACCAATTCTTGCTCCTACTACCATATCAGCACGGCTTGCCAGGGATAGTAAATCGGGAATTCGCTCATTGGGATAAGTGCCATCCGCATCTGTAATGACGATGAAGGGATATCTTGCCAGTCTAATACCTGTCTTCAAGGCAGCCCCATAGCCTCGATTACGATTGTGTTCAACTAAATAAATGTCATTGACGGTAGCTAATACTTGGGCGGTAGAGTCAGTAGACCCATCATTAATGACAATTATTTCGTATTGGTAATTGCGCGACTGTAATATTTGATGAAGATTATCTACAGTAGCTGCAATCATTTTTTCTTCATTGTAGACAGGGATAACAATAGAAACAGCAGGATTTGATTCTGAATGCATTAGTATAGCAATTCTCGATTGAGTTAGATACACCCTGTTGAGGATGGAGACTGGTGATTAGTGATTGGTGACTGGGGATTTAATGGTTTTTGATGTTTGATTAAATTCTTATTTCATAAAGCACGAGAAACACTATATATTAAAGCCGAGAAAATTGAAGCTCAAAGAAGGTAGTATGTTTAGACATCGCCTACACGTAAGCTCAGATGTTAACAACTAGAATATACAACTTTCTTTTGACTACTGAAACTAAAATATACAGCAAGAGATCGCTTTTTTGGTTAGGCCTTAGTTTAATTTTTGCTTTTATTTATAGCTTAATCGCGCTACAAGAAGCTTTTAGCAGTGAGTATATTGTTCAAGATGATGCTAGGCAGCATATATTTTGGATGAGTCGTTTTGTAGACTCAGAATTATTTCCTAGAGATCTAATTGCTGACTATTATCAATCGATCGCTCCTTGGGGATATAAAAATTTCTATCATCTCTTCGCTTGGTTAGGAGTTGAGCCTCTTGTCTTTTGCAAGTTTGTCCCAGGTATTTTGTGTCTAGTTATGACGGGTTATTGTTTTGCAGTGACTCTAGAAATTCTGCCCATTCCTTTTGCTGGTTTTGTCGCTGCCTTACTATTTAATCAAAATATTTGGCTACAAGATGGGGTAGCATCAGCAACTTCTAGAGCTTTTGCCTATCCTTTGTTCTTTATCTTTCTTTATTATTGGTTACAGCGATCGCTCGTAGGAGTTTGTCTGACAATCTTATTGATGTCTTGGTTTTATCCTTCCTTTGTCCTGATTTTTGCAGGGGTTTTATTCTTGCAACTATGGCGTATGGATGGCTATTTACCAAAACTGAATAAAGATAAAAAAATTTATATTTTTAGTTGTGTTGGCTTATTAGTCTCTTTGGTGGTTCTGTTACCTTATCTTTTGTCTTCTTCTGAATATGGCCCTACTACCACTTTAGAACAGGCAAGAAGTTTACCAGAGTTTATCTCAGGAGGGAGAGCTAGTTTTTTTCATGATGACGATCCTTGGAGATTTTGGTTTAATGCTACTCGTAGTGGGATTAAATTACCATCAGCACTAATGCCAGATTTAGCTTATGGCGGTTTACTACTACCATTTCTCCTGAAATTCCCCAATAAATTTCCTCTTAGTCAAAAAATCAAACCAAAACTGGGTTATTTCAATAATTTACTGCTAGTTTCATTTGGCTTATTTTTTGCTGCTCACGCTTTTTTATTTAAACTATATCTTCCTAGTCGTTATACCCAGCATACTTTAAAAGTTGTGGTGATTATAGCTGCAAGTATAGCTTTAATGTTACTCGTATCAACCATTTTACAATGGGCAATTAATAGCCAACCCTATAGTGCCTTTAAATCATTCCTTGCCTTGGGTATTACTGCGCTATTTATAGCTTCTTTAGTTACTTATCCAGCCACTCGCGATGATTTTATCCATACAGGCTATCAAGTCGGCAGACATCCCCAACTGTATAAATTTTTCCAACAACAACCCAAGGATATAATGATTGCATCTTTAGCAACAGAAGCCAGTGTAATTCCTAGTTTTAGCAAGCGATCGATTTTAGTTAGTTCAGAACACGCTATCCCCTATCATATGGGTTATTATCGACCTTTTCGCCAACGAGTCGTCGATTTAATTGAGGCTCAATACACTACAAATAGTCAAATTGTCCAAAACTTTATTACTAAATATAAAGTCGATTTTTGGCTGCTGGAAAAATCTAGCTTTACTCCAGAATACTTAGAACAAAATCGCTGGTTAACAGATCATCAAGGAGTCACGCAAAAGGCAATTAAAAACTTA
>CAYMWC010000457.1:0-2427 GCA_964393695.1 uncultured Pleurocapsa sp. | reverse complement strand
TGGTTTTCTCACTGTTGCTACTGTCCTTTATAAGACTGAAAACCGCTGTATCAAATAAATACTATTGTTTTTTAAAAATATATTTAAATCTTTGGGCATTAATCTTGTTGGTCAACAGTAATAACCAACAAAAAATGAGATGGTTATTTATGCAAGTAATATTTGATACTTAATTTGAATAATTCCAAATTGTTTTTGAGAAAATAAAATTGTTTCGAGAAATCTATGAGCTATTATCAATACTAAATCCTGATTAAATAAAGTATTTAAAAGTTAAATTAATAATTTTAGGTAAATACAATAGATTTTCAGTCTAAATAAAAATATTTACTCAAAATTAACGAATAAATACTGGATTATGAGATAAATATCTTATAATGAAAAACCTGTGCTTAGGAAAATATAAAAGATGAGTCTTAAAGAAAGAATTGGAGAAGACATCAAAACGGCGATGAAAGCCAAAGACAAAATTCGCCTACAAACAGTACGCAGCATTAAAAAAGCCATCTTAGAAAAAGAAGTAGAAGTACGTCCCCAAGGTCAAGATAGTCTGACGGCAGAACAAGAAATTGAATTATTATCTCAACAAGCGAAACAACGTCGTGATTCTATTGAACAGTTTAAAAACGCTGGGAGAGATGATCTAGCTGATAAAGAAAGCCAGGAATTAGCCATCATTGAAACCTATTTACCTGAACAAGTCAGTGATAGCGAGTTAGAGACAATTATTGATGAGATTATTGCTAACTCTGGTGCAAGTTCAGTTAAAGATTTAGGTAAGGTAATGGGACCAGCGATGAAACAGCTTAAAGGAAAAGCCGATGGTAAGAAAATCCAGGCATTGGTAAAAAGTAAACTTGCCTAATTATCTACTGTTTTGGGTAATGCAAGTGTTTGGAGTAGTCGAGTAATGGGAGTTTTACTTCATCACCTCTCTACTCCTGCTACCTACCTCAACCCATCAACTTAAAGTTGACGGGCAATTACCTGATACATTTTCAATTTCAGGCTTTAGGTTTGAGATAAACTAGAGCTTGTCGCCAGATAAGTGTCTGCTGATTGTAATGATCTACTATACAAAGGGAGTCAGCGTCTTGCCAGATAATTTTGCCGACGACTAGATCGTCAGTAATTAGTTTTAGTTCTACTTCCTGCTTGTCTTTAATAAAATTTTGGACTTGTTTTACACCAGGTAGAGCGGTATCAAATTCAGTCATATTTTCAGTTCTCGTTGATAAATTAGGAAAATCAAAGATGGTAATCGAGTTTAGCAAATACCAGGGATTAGGCAATGATTTTATTTTGATTGATAATCGTCATACTGCCCAACCC
Source organism: uncultured Pleurocapsa sp. (assembly GCA_964393695.1). Taxonomy (GTDB): domain Bacteria; phylum Cyanobacteriota; class Cyanobacteriia; order Cyanobacteriales; family Xenococcaceae; genus Waterburya. The sequence continues at coordinate 1,095 of CAYMWC010000457.1, read as the reverse complement.
ATTATTACTCCTGAACAGGCTATAAAAATGTGCGATCGCCATTTTGGTATTGGCGCAGATGGTGTAATTTTCGCTTTGCCTGGCAAAGAAGGTTCAGAATACACTATGAGAATTTATAATTCTGACGGTTCAGAGCCAGAAATGTGTGGCAATGGGATACGATGTCTAGCTAAGTTTATCGCCGATCTCGAAGGAAACTCGGAAGTTAATAAATCTTACAGAATTGATACTTTAGCAGGAATTATTATTCCTAAACTAGAAAGTAATGGCGACGTTACGGTAGATATGGGCAAACCCCAACTAGTAGCAGCAGCAATTCCCACGACTCTAAATTCTCAGGAAGGAAAAGTTATTGCTCAACCTTTAGAAGTTGGAAATGACACTTGGTCAGTAACAGCAGTTAGTATGGGTAATCCTCATTGCATTACTTTTGTGGCAGATAGCGAGGCAATTGATCTAGAAAAAATTGGCCCTTTATTTGAACATCATCCTGCTTTTCCTCAACGGACTAATACTGAGTTTATCGAGATAATTAGACCAGATTATATTAAGATGCGAGTCTGGGAAAGAGGTGCAGGAATTACTTTAGCTTGTGGGACTGGGGCTTGTGCTTCAGTAGTAGCTGGGGTACTGAATGAAAAGTGCGATCGCAACTGTACCGTAGAATTGCCTGGAGGCTGTTTACAGATTGAGTGGTCGTCAGTCGATGACAAGGTTTATATGACTGGCCCTGCTGTGGAAGTTTTTAGAGGAAAATATTGACAAAGTTATTTTAGATTTGAGATTTATCGATTGTAGATTGAATTTATCAAGTAGTAGACCATCAAATTTGTTTTGAGGAATAGTGAGTAATAAGTAACATGATCTATATGTAATTGCTACTTGCTACTTGCTACTTATCTTTGATTCCGCCACCAACCTCGGACTAGTTTGATTTCGTCGTAGCTATAATCATCTCCCAAGGTATCTTTAATAGTTTTGAGGCTGGCATCTCCTACTTGTTCAATAGTTTGAATAATTATTTGTTGTCGATCTGCTGTTACTAGTACACTTCGGCTTAAATAAACCAACCATTAAATAGCTAAAACTTTGCCT
>CAYMWC010000456.1:0-2451 GCA_964393695.1 uncultured Pleurocapsa sp. | reverse complement strand
AATTTAATTATCATACTAATATGTATATGTAGCCTAAACCTGGGTCGCATCTCCGTAGGACAATTAACTTTTGATTGCCGCTAAGCACTAAGTATTTACATCAAAAATATTTACTATGTCTAAATCTCCTTATTTTCTTCTGAGTCGCATCTTACTCAATTTTGAAGCTGATGCTAGTGATGTCATAAACGATATTTCTGCTGCTGCTTTTTCTCCAGATGGTTATTTATGGGTTGGCTCTGATGAGATGATTGGTGTTGAGCGTCTTGAACCAGTTGGTAATCATAGCTATGGTAAACATCAAGGCTTTTTACTGCAAGATTATATCGATTTATTTAACACCGAAGCTGAAATTGATATCGAAGGAATGGATTATTCAGACGGTTATTTGTGGTTAACTGGTTCTCATAGTACTAAACGCAAAAAAGTTAAAGGAAAAAGCGACGAAAAAGATATAGAAAGATTGGCTACAATTACTACTGATCTTAATCGGTTTATCTTAGCTAGAATTCCCATAATTGAGGGAGAATTACTCAAGTCTTACTCCCCAATTGAGGGAGAAAAATTAACCGCAGCTTGTTTGCAAACTACTGACGAGCGCAATATTTTATTTGAGATCTTAAAGGAAGATATACATTTACAACCATTTATTAACGCTAATATTCCCTCTAAAGAGAATGGTCTAGATATTGAAGGTTTAGCAGTAAGTGGTAATAAATTATTTCTAGGTTTGCGTGGCCCTGTATTACGAGGATGGGCGATTATTTTGGAATTAGAAATAGAATTAATTGAACCTGGAATACTTACTTTAAAAGAAATTAATGATCAAGGAGCTAAGTATAAAAAGAATTTCTTCGATCTTAATGGCTTAGGGGTAAGAGAATTATGTATTCAAGGCAACGATATTATTATTTTGGCAGGACCAACAATGGATTTGGAAGGGGAAATGCAAATTTTTCGTTGGCAAAAAGCTTTAGAAAATTTAGATGATTGTATTTATTCTCAAGACAAAGGTAATTTGATTGCTTTGTTTGATTTACCTTTTACTGTTGGTTCAGACCATGCAGAAGGATTAGCGTTATATTCTTATCTCGAAGATCATGATAGTTTGATGGTTTTTTATGACTCTCCAGATCAACAAAGAATTAGAAAAAAAAATCAAATATTTGTCGATATTTTCCGTATCTAAAAGTAATTAATTATCAAAAAAATCTTGTTAAAGATATTTCTCCCATTTATCAAAAAGTCTTAGAATTACCCAGGTAATTAAAGCTCCAACTAACCCCAAAACCCACAAACCACAGCCAACAGTAATACCAAGTGCAGCAGAAACCCAAACTGCTGCTGCCGAAGTCAAACCTTTAACTTTAGACTCCCGTAGAATTGTTCCACCACCAATAAAGCCAACACCAGTAACTACACCTGAAATAGCTCGTCCTAATATATCTAAATTTTGTTGCGCTGCACCAATTTGTATAGGCACAAGCACAATCAAGGCTGAACCAAAACTAACCAACATATTAGTTCTCAAACCTGCTGGTTTACTTTTAATTTCTCTTTCTAAACCAATAATTGTACCAACCACTAAGGCGATACCTAAACGTAAGGAAATGTGTTCCCAGCCAATAGGAGCAAACGAGTAAGATTCGGACAATTTTAAATTTATTAATTGGTAAGTATTAATATATATCTCAAAACTAGAGCGAGCAAGAATCCATAAAAAGATAGAGAAAAGAAAATCTATATCTAAATAAAGATGCTTGCGATCGCTAAGCTAATTTAAGCTAGTTATTGTGTAATTACTATAATTACACAATTTTTAGATTAAGTATTAATACTTATTAATTACTATTAAATCTATTCTCGACTTGTGTAAAAAGTATGTTGATTGACCATTAAATATCAAAGTTATGAGTATTGATCACAACAAAAATTGTTATCCAACAGTGGGGCAGCTAGAACGAGATATTGCACAAAAAATTAATGCTTTGCACCATAATCAGTCTGGTCATCGAGCAAGTAAAGTAAATTGTCACTTGCTTGAAAATAAAATAATTATTTTTTGCGAAGATGTAATTACACCTATTGAAAAGATTTTGTTAGAAGCACAGTCATTTCATCTCATACATCAAGTACGTAAATTTTTAGATGCTTCAATTAAAGTAAAAATAGAGGAACTAATTGAAAAAATTGTTCAAGTTAAAGTTAATAACTGTATTTACAATACAACTGTCGAAACTGCTAGTGCTGTGGGGATTGTAATGCTAGCAGATTCACCAAAGGTTCGATCTAAGAAAGTTAATCGCCAAGGCAATTGCAAAAATATAGTTCAATTTAGCCAGCCACAAAATGAATCGAAGCGTTGCTGACTGAAAGCATAAAGTACAAAACAATAAGCTTTTAGCTCTTCATTTCTGGATAGATAGCCCAAAAGTTTTTACCCAAGCTTAA
>CAYMWC010000455.1:0-2481 GCA_964393695.1 uncultured Pleurocapsa sp. | reverse complement strand
GAATCTATGTTTTTTTTATATTTCATCTGTGGGGCTGCCGAATGTGGGTTAAATATCAGCAATTGCTCCCTGAAGGCGATCGCTTATTAAATTCTATTTTAGATAATCAAGCCATCAAAGACTAAAAGACTAATGATTAGTTTGATAGCTTAAATCAGCAACGCCCTTATTTTTATTAACCTAAAAATAAGCAGGGGAGCTTAGTAATACTAAACTCCCAGAAATACTGAGACTGTTGTTTTAGCCATGGCCAATCTCAACAATCAACTATTAGCTGATATTTAAGCTGCACTAGAAGAAAGTAAATACTCTTTTAACAATTGTGTTTTGTTTGTTTTCTCCCAAGGTAAATCAAGATCATTTCTACCAAAGTGTCCATAAGCAGCTACATCTTGATAAAAACGACCACCTCTCTGTTGAGGAAGATTACGCAGGTTAAGAGTTTGAATAATGCCCGCAGGACGTAATTCAAAATGCTGGTTTACTAATTCCAACAGCGTTTCTTCCGCTACCTTAGCAGTACCAAAAGTTTCAATAAAGACACTGACTGGTCTAGCAACTCCAATAGCATAACTAACCTGTACTTCACATTTATCTGCCAAACCAGCAGCAACAATATTATTGGCAACATAGCGACAGGCATAAGAGGCACTACGGTCGACTTTGGTTGGATCTTTACCAGAAAAAGCACCACCACCATGACGAGAATAGCCACCGTAGGTATCAACAATGATTTTGCGTCCAGTTAACCCAGAATCACCTTGAGGACCACCAATGACAAACTTGCCTGTAGGATTAACTAAGAAACGAGTTTGTTCATTAGGCTTGAGGTTTAAATCAGCAAATATCGGTTGAACTACCGCTGACCAAAGATCATCTTTAATTTTTTTCTGTACAGCACTACCTTCAGAAATATCACCAATAGTTTCTGTATGCTGAGTAGAAATCAAAATTGTATCGATACCAACGGGTTTGCCATCTTGGTATTGAACCGATACTTGAGTTTTGCCATCAGGACGTAAGTAGGATAGATCCCCTTGTTTACGCACCTGTGCTAAGCGACGAGACATACGATGAGCTAAACTGATGGGCATAGGCATTAGCTCTGGAGTTTCGTTACAAGCATAACCAAACATAATTCCTTGGTCGCCAGCACCAATTTTATCTAACTCATTATCGCTTAAATTTTCCCGTTGCTCTTGAGCCGAGGTTACACCTTGGGCAATATCTGGAGACTGTTCATCCAGTGCCATTAATATAGAGCAGCTATCAGCGGAAAATCCGTTTTCTGCATTGGTATAGCCGATTTCCGCGATTTTTTTTCTAACTAAGTCTACATAGTTGACTTGAGCTTTAGTAGTAATTTCTCCTGTAACTAAAACCAAACCCGTATTGACCACTACTTCCGCAGCAACACGACTGAGGGGATCTTGGGACAATAAGGCATCTAAGATAGTATCGGAGATTTGATCACAAATTTTGTCAGGATGACCTTCTGTGACCGATTCGGAAGTAAATAAGTAGTTACGAGACAATTGTATATAGCCCTCTGTGAGATTTGACCATTAATGCAAAATTTTAACCTAAACATCGGAGCATCAGAGTATATAATACAGGTTTGCTTCCTAGATTACAAAATATTACAAAATTTGAATTTCTCCCAAACTGCTAATTTGAATATCTGCTTGGGGGAATAAGCAGCTTTGATAACGACAAATAGCAATTGCTGCTGCTGCTCCTGCTGTTTTTGCCATGATCATATCGCTTATGGCATCTCCTACCATTAATGTTTGCTCTGGTCTAACTTGCAAAGTTTGACAGGCTTGAATAAATAATTGTGGATCAGGTTTAGTTAGTTTGTGATCTACCCCCATACGCAGTTGGATGTGGTCTTGTAGCTGATGACTGCTTACAAAGTCATTAACTCCTTTGGTAGAGTCGGCTGAAAGAATTCCTAGTTTTAAGCCTCCACTAGCTAGAGATTTTAATGTTGATTTTACTTCAGGAAATAAGGGTGCAGATTGGGGGTTTTTAGTTAAATATTTAGACTGGGATACTTCAGTAAAAACTGTTTGAGCAATTTTTTTGGCTTCATACCAACTTCTACCTGTTTCAGCAATATAAGCTGCTGCTGCAATTTCGTTTTCCTGACGGCTGCCCACTGCCATTAAGCCTTGAGGATCTATAGCATTGTCTTGAATACCAAATGCCATTAATAATGGTTCTCCTATTCCTGGTATTTGAGCATCAATTAAGCGCGCTCTTTGGATACCTACTTCTCGCCAGAATGCTAAAGAGTTTTCTAAAGTACCGTCTTTATCAAAAATAATGGCACTGATATTATTAAATTTTAGATCTTGACAAGCGATCGCGATCGACAAAGTTTTTTCCTCTCATCAATAGTTAAGTACCTAAGCAAAATTAATTACATATTCAGTGCCAAAATTATCTAGCACTTTTTTGAGATACAGCGGTTTGCAG
>CAYMWC010000454.1:0-2483 GCA_964393695.1 uncultured Pleurocapsa sp. | reverse complement strand
ACTTACGAGGTGCAGACTTACGGGGAACTAATTTAGAAGGAGCAGATTTACGGGGGGCAGATTTAACAGGAGTTAACTTGAAGGGAGCTTATCTAGATGAGTCAAAACTCCAATATTTATCAATCAATAAATATTGATTGATAAATATGGCAAAGCCTAGCACACGCTTTAATCAGAAATAAAGCTAAAAAAAATTAACCGAGAAGTCGGGAGAATTCTTTGGCAATCAGTTTGTAGCATTCACAGGTAGAAACTTCCAACTTTTCTTGAGAGATAATACGAATTAAGCCACGTCTATATTGAATGATACCTGCTTTTTGAAATTTGCTGGCAACTTCTGTAACTCCAGTACGCCGTACTCCCAACATCTGGGAGATAAATTCCTGGGTTAACTGAAATTCATCTTTTTGTATACTGTCGCGCACCGTTAAGAGCCAACGTGCAAATCTCTGTTCGACGCTGTGATAGCGGTTACAAGCAGCCGTTTGACCAAGTTGGATGATGCGGGCTTGAACATAGCGCATTAGAAGACGCTTTAATGCTCCTTGACGATTTAACTCCTCTTGTAATTGTTCGGCTGCTATCCGATAACCACCGTTACCCACTTGGACTATGGCAGTAGAGTTGGTATAACTAGTGTCTAAAATAATTGGCAATCCTACCATTCCTTCGTTGCCAATAACTCCAATCTCTGTGGTCGAACCATTTTCCATAATTGCAACAGTAGAAACAATTGAGTGAGAGGGAAAGTAAGCGTATTCATAGTGCTGTCCAGCATGATAAAGAATTTTATGCTGCGGAAGTTCTACTGGTTGTAAATGAGGACAAAGACGTTGATACTCCTCTGAGGGAAGAGCTGCTAATAGGCGATTAATTGGAGGGTTTAAATTTAGTGAAGGCAAATTATCTGGATTCTAAAATTTTAGTTGCAACTCACAAACAATTCCATAATGAAAATTCTCCAAATGATTATGAAGAGTTTCGCCATGAGATTTTGAACGTAATTGCACTTTGTTTAAAATATCCATAATTTTAACCAAAGTTTGTCCGCTTGCGGACAAAGATAGCCAATAAAATTTAACAGTTCCAGAACTCTTTAATCAGTAGACCGATCTTTGAGAACTTGATAGCATTCACAAGCTACTATTTCTAGTGCTTTGCGGTCTAAAATTTTAATTTTTCCTCGATGATAGTCAATGATTCCCTGTCGCTGAATTTCTTTGGCAACCTCTGTAACTCCAGTACGACGTACTCCCAACTTCTGCGACAGTAGTTGATGTGTCATAGATAGTATTTCTCCATCGCTGCGGTCATCGAGCATTAATAACCAACGAGCAGTTCGCTGTTTGACAGTATGATGATTGTTACAAGCAGCACATTGACTCACCTGATTAAATAATTTTAAGGCATAGTGAAACAGTTTTTTTTGTAACACTGAATTTTGAGCGCATTCTGTTCTTAGTACTTGAGCATCGATTCGCATTGCCGTTCCTTTTACTTGAACCGAAGTACGATTGTTCAGCACTCCATTTCCTAAAAATTGCATCGTCCCCACCATTCCCTCTTTACCAATTAAGCCAATTTCTGTAGTCGATCCATCCTGCATTACTGACATTAAAGATACGACTCCCTGAGTGGGAAAATATAATGATTTGATTTTTTGATTTGGTTCTAGCAGAACTTCGTTTAAAGATAGTTGAACGGGGTCTAAATAATGACTGAAACTTTGGTAATTGCTTTCTGGCAATGAGAAAAGTATGTGATTGTTTTTAGGGTTATTCAAAATAGAGGAAACTTAGTTTTCCTATTTATTAATGGCAATTATACCTAGTATGACATTCTCTAGCTCTAAAAATAATAGCTATACTTAAAGTTGAAAGTTTATTTGGCTAAATACATCTATCAACTATAGTCCCAATATTTTGAACCTAAATGACTATATTTTGATGTGGAGTAGGGTTTCTAAGTTGTTGTGCATTTAAATTGTATTAGCAGCTTACCCAATAGACAAATAACTAATTATTTGTAATTAAATAGCGATCGCATATATTAATAATTTGGCTGGCTAATGTCATCATATCGAAAGGTTTGATAATCACTTCTATATCTTCAGTAATGTGAGATTTAATTATTTGTTTTATCCTCACCATAGCTGTTACAAAAATAATGGGAATCTCACAAGTAATTGGATTAGACTTAAGTAGCTTATAGATATCTAGTCCATTAAATTCTGGCATGACTACATCTAGCAAAATTATACTTGGTTGTCGCGATTTTGCCAGACTGACTCCTGCTTTTCCATCTGAAGCAATTAAAATTTCCCAATTAGTGTTATATTCCAGAATAAATTTTACTAGAGTATTAAAGTCAGGGTCATCATCAATAACTAATAGATTTGTAATAATCATGATTATTATTTGGTATTTTGGTCAAATATATTAATTGAATTTAATTTTAAATTTTTCATAGTTTTAAAATGGTGT
>CAYMWC010000453.1:0-2492 GCA_964393695.1 uncultured Pleurocapsa sp. | reverse complement strand
AGTGGAAAAACCAACTTTTTCCGATTGCTCCCGGGCCGAGACGTAAAGATTTTTTCAAGATCCCTGCAATCTGAATCGCTTGTAAATTCGAGCCTCCGCCTTCAGGGTCGAGATTAACTACTAGGGGATTAATACCGTGAGGAGATGCCATGTGTATCGGATAGCAAGTCTCACCAATGATTTCTTGGTCGCCGTGAAAGTCCAGCAGGATAACCTGCATATCTGGGTAGGTTTGATGGAGGGAAAAAGCGATCGCCTTGAGGGTCTGAGTTTTACCACTGCCAGATGCGCCAATAGCGACGATATGCCCGTTGGGTAAGGTTTCGGGATTCCAATAATAACCTTCGCCCAAATGAATACCTTCACCTTCTGTCTGTTGGGTGTTAGTGGTGGGTTCGGGTTTGAGGACGGCTACTGGTAAGGGTTTTTCTTGACGGGCAAACATCGGCTGGTATTAGTTTAGAGTTCTAATACCAGTTATCGGTTATTGTTGGGGTTTTTGCCGTGATCCGAAGGCTATTTATCCCGCTTAGTTTGGGACGCGCAGCGTAATCTGGGTTGGAATCAGGTTTACAGTTGTTTATTTTACCGATCAATTCCCAACGAAATAAAGACTGATTATTTAAACTACTTAAATAAACTGTGGGTGAAATTTGAAGATTTGAGCTTTGCAGGAGTTGTAACAAAGCAAAGAAGTGTAAAGAATTGTAAGTCAAGATTATTAGTTTAATCACAAATTGAGTACTTTTCTCGTCTTAATTGAGTAGGCTAATCTTTAATTCGGAGCGATCGCTATGACTGAACTGCTCAAATTACTCAACCGTTTTGACATTACATTAACCCAAACTGTTCCCACAATTGCCAACCGCTTGCAGTCAGGATTGACCCCAGCTGAAATTGAGGCGCAAGTCGCTTCATTTACCTGGACGCTACCTCAAGATGCTTTTCTTTTGTATCAATGGCACAATGGACTATCTGGCAAACCAGGAAAATTTAACTTAGGAGAGAAACTACTCAGGCTCAAAGGTAAATGGCATGGAGAATTAACTGGTCGAGAGAACGAAATACATACTAGATTGGGAAATCGCCTCATTATTACCAAATTCTTGCCGTTAGAATATTCCTTAGCAGGACATCGCCACCTAAAACTCGGCAGATGCCAAATTGATTTACTGCCTCTTTTTATCTTGATGGAGGGCAAAAAGACAATTTACTGCATGATGCGCCTAGACCCAGATAACCCGATTATCTATTGCGCTAATGGGACAAAGTTACCACCAATGAAAGTAACTGAATCATTGCTCTCAACACAGCCTCAATTTCGCCGTTTAAGCGATTTTATTGAATTTCTGACTGGAGTTTGTCAGCCAGAAATTCAACAGGAAACAGCAGGTCATAATCAAGAACTATTAATCTCTGAAGCAAAAGTGTCAGAAATACGCCAGTTTTTAGGCTAATCCTATAGCTTAGATTTAATTGCTTGTAAAGAAAGAAAGCAGGGTTTTTTCTGCTATTAGACCGACAAAACTATGAGGCACTAGCCTAAAATCTTTGTGTTATTTTATGAAATAGAACATCCCCCCTGGGGGCATATTTTTCAAGCTCCTATAACCTAAAGTCATGCAGTCTCTTCAGCTTTTTCGCAGCCTTCAAAACCCGATCTTTGCTCGCTTATACTCCGCTCAAATAACCAACCTGTTGGGCGATGCGCTTACTTGGTTGGGGTTGGCACTACTTGCTTTTGAGCTAGCTGGAGAGAACTCTGCCGTCGTACTATCAGGAGCTTTAACCTTACGAGTCACCGCATTTGTGCTGCTATCACCATTTGCTGGTGTACTTGCCGATCGCCTTGACCGCAAAACTATTTTGGTGACAACTCATCTAGCGCGGATGTGTATTGTCAGTTTGCTACCGTTTGTAAACGTTGTCTGGCAGATTTATGCCATTGTCTTTGTCCTAAATGTTTTCTATGCCTTTTTCACCCCAACTTATCAGGCGACCATTCCCCTAGTTACGGGACGAGAAGATTACCCCCAGGCAATTGCCCTTTCTAGTGCTACATTTCAGTTATTAGGGGTATTAGGCCCAGGGATTGCAGGTGCGATCGCGGCTTTTGTGGGAGCAAGACAAGTATTTTTTCTGGATGCCGTTACGTTTTTGATTGCTGCTGTTCTCATCGTTACTCTTCCTACTCAATTGCGAGTCGAACACGCAACAGACCAAGCTCGTCCATCGGGTCGAACCTGGCAAGAAGTTAAGGAGGGTACGACTCGTTTGTTCGGCAATCATTATTTACGTTATGCCCTAGCAATGCAGCTTGTGGCTTCTGTGATGGGAGCGCAAATTTTAGTCAATACAGTGGGCTATGTTCAAGGTACGCTCAATTTGGGCAGCGTGCAGTATGGCTGGGTTATGGCAGCATTGGGGATTGGGGCTACCCCAGGGCTAACGCATCTAAATTCCCAAAGCTAGACAGAAAAGGAGATTGAAAA
>CAYMWC010000452.1:0-2501 GCA_964393695.1 uncultured Pleurocapsa sp. | reverse complement strand
AGTTCATAGAGGTGCTGTTTAAATATTTAGCTATATTGATTTTATCAAATAGTATTTTCAGAGATTCGAGGAAATGCGATCGCATTTGCTAGGCGCAAGCCTAACCGCCTTAATTAAGGCAATTGATTACGAAGACGACGCAAACAGTTAATTGATGCGATACAATCACAACCAAATATTTCTACCGCAGTATCACTTTCTTCATCGGTAACATTTAATAAAGCATCTTCAGGACGAGCTACTGGATCGATTTCTGGGATGTTTTTCCGAACATTCTGTAATTGTTGAGCTTCAGCGCAAAAGTATTGAGCCAATTTGGGATGACGGGTACAGGCTTTGAGGGATTCCTTTGATACTGTTTGGTTAGGGCTAAAAGATTCTTTGGTTTCTGGTGCTTGTATCTTGGTTGCTTCAACAGCATTACTAGATTTAGAAATTGCTACTAGGGAAATTATTGAAACCATAGCTCTACGGTTACGATCCAACAGGGAAGGGATTTTCATAAATATTGTTTATATCTCGGATTATTAATAATGATAATCGTTATCACAAGGTTGTCAATCTTTTATCAACCTACTTGCAACATCAGCTTAAATCTCGCACGGACATCTGACCTTTTTGAAGCGCGATTTTGATCTTTTCTCAAAATCCTTGTCCTCAGATTTTTCAGAATGAGATAAAATGATAATCATTATCAAAAATTGTGGAGACGAACTAACTCAAAAATATGACTCGTCTAAACTTTACCCTGTCCGATGCCCTGCCCTCCTTACCTAAAAGTGGAATGCCCGTAACGATTATTACTGGTTTTTTAGGCAGTGGCAAGACTACTTTACTCAATCAAATTTTACAGAATAAAGATAATTTAAAAGTAGCCGTTTTAGTTAATGAATTTGGCGACATTAATATTGACGAGCAACTACTGATTTCAGTGGAATCAGATATGGTAGAACTGGATAATGGTTGTATCTGCTGTACCATCAATGACAGTTTAGTAGACGCAGTTTATCGAGTTTTAGAACGAGAAGAAAAAGTAGATTATTTAGTAATTGAAGCTACAGGATTAGCCAATCCGTTACCGATTATCCTGACTTTTCTCTCTACAGAATTAAAGTTTTTAACGCGGATTGATGCTGTAATTACAGTTGTGGATGCAGCAGCTTTTGATGCCAAACATTTTGAGAGCGATACTGCATTCAGTCAAGTCAGATATGGTGACATGGTTATTTTAAATAAAATTGACTTGGCAACTGAAGAAAAGATTAGCGAATTAAAAGCATTTATTGAGGATATTAAGCCAGGATTTAGAATTTTAGAGAGCGAACATGGCAAAGTGCCTTTACCACTAATTTTAGATATTGGTTTAAATCAAGAAGATAATTATCAAGCTGAAATTTCTGAATTTAGACGCGATAAATCCGCTCTTAATAATCACTTAGCCAATGATGGTTTTAATTTCGTTTCTTTTCAAAGCGATCGCCCGTTTAAAATTGAGAAATTCGAGCATTTTCTCATCGAACAATTATCAAATAATATATTCAGAGCTAAGGGAATATTATGGTTTCAAGAAAGCCCTGCCCGACATATTTTTCAACTAAGTGGACCTCGCTACGATCTGCAAGATGATGATTGGACGAGTCAACCGAAGAACGAACTTGTATTCATTGGGCGTAATTTAGACGAGTCTTTGATTAAACAACAGCTTAATGATTGTTTGGCAGAGTTAGCAGTTAATAATAAATTTGGTTTACCCAATTTACCCTGGTAATTGTAATGGATTTATTTTCTCGAACCAATTTAAAAGCCGATCCTGCAAAGGTAAAACAAATAAAAACTTGGATAGCCGAAATTTTAGATCTAGACGAACAAGTCACTATTTCTTTGAATCAATTAACCTGTCATGAACCAGGTTGTCCGCCTATTGAAACAGCAATTGTAATTGTGGAACAACCGCCAAAACAATACAAAATTCATAAATCGATTGCTGAAATAAAACAGTCAGATATCTATCAATTAAAAGCAAAATAGCAAAATATTAAAAATATTATAATTTAACTAAGATGAGCAAACATACTATATTTGTCTGTAGCTCCTGTGCTTTTTCTCTTCAACAAAAGAATTATTTAGGACAAAGAGGCGGAAAACATTTATCCGATCGATTAAAAGAATTACAAGCAAACTGGCAATGTAAAGATGAATTTATCATCCAAGAAGTTAGTTGTCTGAGTGCTTGTAATCGTCCCTGTACTGTGGCTTTTGCTGCACCCAATAAAACTACTTTGATGTTTGGTGATTTGCCACCGATGACCAGTCCCTCTTCTATATTGCGCTTTGCCGAACAATACTTTGCTAGCAACGATGGACTAATTAAACGTCAAGACCGCCCAGAAATCTTACAAAAAGGCATTTTAGCCCGTATTCCTCCCTTAACACCTTTAACTATTGTCAATTGAATTTATAGCTATGAAAGTTGCTTATATCTTTAGTACGTCAGGACATAC
>CAYMWC010000451.1:0-2506 GCA_964393695.1 uncultured Pleurocapsa sp. | reverse complement strand
CAGCAATAGTATTTTATCTTATTTTACTATCTAAAATTGTTTAAGTACCGTTAAGATCTCTATTTTGACTGACTATAGCGGAACTAAATAATCAGCTGAGCAAGTATTTAATTTACTTATTGACAAAAGGCAGAGAGCAGAAGGACGGGGTAGGAGTAAAAGACGAATGTGCAATATTTTATAGAAAATAGCTGCTCAATATTCCCAGAAATAATATTAACTTGGCTTTTCAGAAAAAGTGGAGTAAAACAGTTATTAGCAAATCTAGAAACATTTAAATTAAATTGATGTGCTTAAAAATTGGTTGCGAATTTTAATTATTATTTTGTTAGTATTAGGGATATTTTTTCGGTTCGCTAACTTAGAACAAAAACCTTATTGGGGTGATGAGTCATTAACTTCACACCGAATTGCTGGTTACACTTCACAAGAAGTTCAGACTGCACTCACTCAAAATAAAGTTTTCACTATTGAAGAAATACAAAAATATCAGCAACCTGATCCTACAAAGGATTTGATGAATTTAATCAAAAAGGGTTTGCGTTCTCCCCTTTATCATCTAATGGGAAGATCTTGGATGGAAGCATTGGGCGATCGCGTCAGTACTCCTAGAGGTGTGTCAGCTATTTTAAGCTTATTAGTATTTCCTTGTATTTATTTATTATGTAGGGAATTATTTGAATCTCCTAACGTGGGGTGGATGGCAATTGCACTAACGGCTGTTTCTCCGTTGCACGTTATCTATGCTCAAGAAGCAAGAGAATATAGTATGTGGACGGTAACTGTCTTGCTCTCTTGTTGGGCATTGCTTAGGGCTATGCGCTTTAATACAACCGTAAACTGGCTGGTTTATGGTGCGACATTGATGTTAACTCTTTACACCCATTTGTTTTCTGTCATAGTTTTTCTGGGACAAAGTATTTATTTTTTGCTTGAAAAACTCAATGAACAAAAATCTTTGTTAAATAAAAAAAATTTTCCCTATTTACTAGTATGTGTGGCGGGATTTGGATTTTTTGTACTAAAAAGAATCGTTACTAAGGGATTGCCGCAACCACCTTGTTGGACTGGATGGAATAGAAGCGTTTGTGGTATATCTTCTCCTACACCTTTTCCCTCTTTGGCTCAAACATGGATTTTAAATCTCAGTCGTGTTTTTGTCGATTTTAATGAAAGCTTTAGCTATAAAAACTTTTGGTTTTATCTGCCGATTATATTATTAAGTATATATTCTCTTTATTTTCTCTATCGTCACACTACAAAGCCTTGGTTATTTGTCTATATATTAACAGGAAGCTTGAGCCTATTTTTAGCAATTCCAGATGTCTTTTTCCAAGGTCAGGGTTCTACTCCTATTAGATATCTTATTCCTTCTTATTTGGGTCTTCAAATCGCTGTTGCTTTTCTTTTTGTTACTAAAATTACTTCTAAAGATCAGAAAAATTGGCAGCAAAAATTATGGAAAATTATAACTTTGATTGTAATTAGTAGTGGTGTTGCCTCTTGTGCAGTTTATACTCAAACAAATACTTGGTGGAATAAATATGCAGAATATTATCATTCTGAAGTAGCTAAAATTGTCAATCAAAGCGATCGCGCTTTAGTTATAGCTCCTTGGTTTAATATGCTTACTTTATCTCATGTACTAAATCCCGATATTATGATGTACGAGCGAAACAGTAACCCAGAAATCAATTTAAGCAACCAGGATTTTACTAATATATTTATTTATAAATCTAAAGAATCATTAAAATATTTCTCAGACAATAATCCTGATTATAAATTGCAAGATTCTTATATTTGGAAGCGACAGACAACACCTGTAAATACTACTCAAACTCAACTATGGCATCTGATTAAAAAATGAGCGTAAATTTTTTCGCTCCTATTGCTTCGCTATTATTTTTTTGTTTATTCTTCTTCACCAAGAGCCGATTCTACACAAAGAGCATCTGCTTCAGGCTTGGAAAGAATTGAAATTTTTTCTTGAAGCATAATAGCAACACCTCCATCAGAAAGAGTCGTATCCAAAACTACAAAAACTTTTCCTGGAGTTAAACCTTTGGCAAGCAATTTACCGATATAACCACCGTAGACACGACTGTAACCAACGATAATGGCTACAGAGCCTACAGATAATTTCCGAATACTTATCTGAATCTCCACTATTATTTATTTCTCGCTAGCCAAACTTACTACTATTTTTTGGGTAATTGTCGAACCCAAACCAATTTGATTTTTGCCTAAGTTAACTATTACCGAACCATTTTTAGTCTGAGAGACTATTTTTACTGTAATTTCTGGTTTTAATCCTAATTGATAGAGGTAATTTTCAGTATCTCGATCTGTGTCTATTTGATGAATTGTCACGAAGTTATTACTCTGCACTGAATTTAAAAACATACTTTGAGGAAAAGCTAGTAATGGCGATGGTTTAACCGCAGTGCATTCTAAGTCTGATGCTGTTCCTCCAATAAAGGTAAATGACTGTAAATTTTGTTCCTGC
>CAYMWC010000450.1:0-2527 GCA_964393695.1 uncultured Pleurocapsa sp. | reverse complement strand
TGACTTCTGACTTCTGACTTCTGACTTCTGACTTCTGACTTTTGACTTTTGACTTCCTATCCTGGAGGCCAACTAAGAGAGCGATCGCCCAAAATATGGAAATGTAAGTGATCAACACTTTGTCCAGCATCCTCACCGTTATTAATTACTACCCGATAGCCGTTGGTGAGGTTTGCCTGTTGAGCAACTTTTTTGACGATCATTAATAAATGTCCCATTAAGGCTGTATCTTCAGGACTTGCATCTGATAGACGCGGAATTGGTTTTTTGGGAATTACTAAAATATGGGTTGGAGCTTGAGGATTAACATCTTTAAAAGCTAAGGCTAAATCATCTTCATAGACAATCTCGGCAGGAATTTCACGACGGATAATCTTGCCAAAAATAGTATCTGTCATAGGTTATTGATAATAATTATGGTTAGTTATATTACACCGATTATTGTAATAGTATTATTGTTTAGCTCAAATAGTGTTTATATTTCTTTCTATAAAACAATATGAGTGTCAGATTTGGTTCAGGTATTTGTAGCAATTTAGCCACATCTGAGGCGCGAGAATGGTTAATTACTAATGGTATTGGCGGTTATGGTGCAGGAACAATCTCAGGTATTTTAACTCGACGTTATCATGGTTTATTGATAGCTGCTCTTAAACCTCCTTTAGGCAGGACTTTGATGCTATCTAAGCTCAATGAAACTGTCATCTATAATAATCTTAATTACGATCTCTATAGCGATCGCTGGTCTGATCAGACAATTTTCCCTCACGGTTATAGCCATATAGAGAAGTTTTATTTAGTTGGCACGACTCCAGTTTGGCTATACAAATTAACCGATGCTTTATTGGAAAAACGTGTCTGGATGCAACAAGGGGAAAACACTACCTATATCCGTTACGCTTTCAAGCGTGGTAGTTCTCCTCTGACTTTATCCCTTGAGGCTTTAGTGAATTATCGTGATTATCACGGTGATACCCATAGTAATAACTGGCAGATGCAGATTAATACTATCGATGCAGGTATTAAAGTTAAAGCAACTCCTGATGCTGCTGATTTATATCTTTTAGCCACTTCGAGTAATGACAATACCATCACTTGGCAACCTCAGCATATTTGGTATCATAATTATTCTTTGGCGATCGAAAAGTATCGAGGTTTAGTTTACTGTGAAGATCATTTACTGGCTGGTACTTGCAAAGTTACTCTTAATCTTAATGACTCCCTCACAATTATTGCCAGTACCAAACCCAATCCTAATCTAGATTGTACATCTGCCTGGAAAGAACGATATAGCTATGAGCAAGAACTGTTAACCAAAGCTTGGAGAACTAAAGAAAAAAGTGTCGAGTTGAATCAGACGACTCCTCAATGGATTAACGAATTAGTATTAGCAGCCAATCAATTTATTGTCGATCGCCCTACTGTCTCATTTCCTCAAGGTAAAACGATTATTGCTGGTTATCCTTGGTTTAGCGATTGGGGAAGGGATACGATGATTAGTTTACCAGGTTTAACCCTCACAATTGGTCGCCCTAGTGTCGCTCGCTTTATTTTACGCACCTTTGCTAAATATGTTGATCAAGGAATGCTGCCTAATGTTTTTCCCGATGGCGGAGAAGCACCTAATTATAAGACTGTCGATGCAACATTATGGTATTTTGAAGCAATCTTTGCTTACTATCAGCACACTCAAGATAAAAGCTTAATTCAAGAATTATTTCCCATATTAGCGGTTATTATTAACGATTATTGTCAAGGAACTCGCTACCACATTCACCAAGACTCTGATGGTTTACTCTATGCAGGTGAACCAGGGGTTCAGTTAACTTGGATGGATGCCAAAGTGGAAAATTGGGTAGTTACCCCCAGAATCGGCAAACCCATTGAAATTAATGCTTTATGGTATAACGCTCTGGTAATTATGAGACAGTTTGCTCAAATTCTTGAACAATCAGGACAAAAATATTTTTATTTAGCCAATACCGTCGAACAAGGCTTTCAAAAGTTTTGGAATCATAAGTTAGGCTATTGCTATGACGTAATCGATGCTCCTAACGGCAACGATGATTCACTACGCCCTAATCAAATTTTTGCTGTCTCTCTTCCTTCTACTAAGCAAATACCCTCTTTGCTAACTATGAAGCAACGCCAAAGCATAATTGATATTACCGCACAAGAATTATTGACTCCCTATGGCTTAAGGTCTCTTAGTCCCAAAGATCCTAATTATCAGGGCAAATATGGTGGCGATCGCCGTCAACGAGATGGTGCATATCACCAAGGAACTGTCTGGGCTTGGTTGATTGGTCATTTTATTCAAGCACACCTCAAAGTTTATCAACAACCTCAAAAAGCTTTGAGTTTTTTATCTCCAATGGCAGAGCATTTAAAGACAGGTTGTGTAGGTACAATTGGGGAAATTTTTGATGGCGATCCGCCCTTTGCTCCTAGAGGCTGTTTTTCTCAGGCTTGGAGTGTCGCTGAGGTGTTGAGAAGTTGGCAGTTAATTAATAATGAGAATAATAAA
>CAYMWC010000449.1:0-2530 GCA_964393695.1 uncultured Pleurocapsa sp. | reverse complement strand
TACTAGACATGACCGTGATTCTTACGATTATGATCGCGATCAAAATCTATATGCACATCGTGATCATGATGACAGCGATGTCCAAAGTCTCAAGTTGTATGAAGAGCGTTTAGTTGCTAACAAAGAACGTTTTCGTGCTGGTGCAGTAAGCATCGGTAAAAAAGTCACAACCGAAACTAAAAACGTCTCTGTACCCGTAGAAAAAGAAAGAGTAGTTATCGAACGTCATACGCCTACTGATGGTGGCGTAGTTGCTCCTGGTGCAGCTAGTTTTCAAGAAGGAGAAGTAGCACGCTTAGAAGTTTATGAAGAAACTGCTGACATCGAAAAACAAACCTTTGTCAGAGAAGAAGTGGAAGTGCATAAAGAAGTAGAAAAAGATGTAGTATCGAGCCAAGAAACAATTCGTCGCGAAGAATTAGATATTGATACTGATGGAGATACTGTCGTTGATCGCGATCGTAATCGTGATCGTAATGTATAAATTCTAATTTTTTAAATACTCTAAACAGCAGGTAGAGTAATATACTCTACCTCTACTTTTTCAAATATAAGTATTAATTGAGCAAAAAGTTTAATCCTATGACGCTGCGTAAAGATAGTAACCCTGGTCAACCAAGAAATTTAAATTCACAATTAAATAATAATCAAAAATCGTTAGAAACTAGAGAATCATATAAGATACCCTTGTTAGAAGAAAAGATTAAAATTAATCGAAGTAAACAAAAAACTGGGGAAATTATTGTTCGCAAACAAATTGAAACTAAAATAGTACAAGTTCCTATAAGTCGAGAAAAATTAATTGTAGAACGTATTGGTAAGCAGCCAGAGCAATTAGCAGAAGTTATTATTAAAGAAGAAAAAGTTAATGGTTTTGAATTTGGACAAATAGATACCAACCAAGATCTTCATATTACTAAAAGCCATTTTTTGACAGTAACAACAGCCCAACAACTCCTAGAAGCTCTTGCCCATTTATCTACATCTAATAATGCCAGAATTCGTTTAGAAATAGTAACTAATTCTAGTCAGGAACAAATAAAACATCAGAGTATCTGTGAAAGATATCAATAATTACAGCAGTCTTCAATTAACTAGACTACGTTTATGATTGGCTAGTTTTTAGCTATTAGATAAGCTGTTGAGCTTTTAATTTGTTGTTTGGGAAAAGTAGAGAAGTAGTGGAGTATTGGAGTAGAGGAGAGGGTTTACTGATTGGATTTCTAAAAAATAATACACAGTTTAAATGGATCACAGCTTAATAAATAACTTTTTTATAGTTAATTTGTGTGGTCTACTCAAGTAACAATAGCAATAAATAGGTAATAGGGAATAGGTTTTTTGAGAAACTTCTATTGTTGATGTGTTGATTAAAAATGATGCTGCTCTTACCCATTACCCATTACCCACATTGTCCCCGAATGGGGATTACTCATTACTTTCTTCTCACTAGCTAATTAACTTTTTCAACAAGTTAAACTTAGTTTATCCTGCCAAAGCTGAAAGCTCGATCGCTCTTTTTTTGAGTAATTTCATGGCCTTGTTATTGATTTGTCTGACTCTTTCTCTACTGATCCCACAGATACTACCAATCTGCTCATAAGTCATGGTTTTACCGTCTTTTAAACCATATCTTAAACTAATTACATCTCGCTGTTTAGGAGATAAAGTATGTAAAAGATTCTGAATTTTAGAGAGATTTTCTTGTTCTGTAACAAAATCTATGGGAGAAGGGGAATCATCAGCTAGTATTTGTTCTAACTCAGTTTGGTTTTCATCAATAGTAACATTTAAACTTTTTGGTTTAGTAATTCTTGATGCTTGTGCCAATTGAGTTAACTTTTTAACATCAATTTCCAATTCTTGAGCAATTTCCTGCTCCGTTGGTTTTCTACCTAGGTTTTGATATAAATTACGAGTTACTTTTTTGATTTTATTCAAATCTTGAGTAATGTGAATTGGTAAACGAATTGTTCGAGCTTGATTAGCGATCGCCCGAGTCATTGCTTGTTTAATCCACCAATAGCTATAGGTAGAAAATTTATAACCTTTGGTCGGATCAAATTTTTCTGAAGCTCTGATTAAACCGATGCTACCTTCTTGGATTAAATCAAGCAAGGATAAGCCACGATTTTGATATTTTTTAGCAATTGAAACTACCAAACGTAGATTTGATTGAACCATTTGTTGTTTGGCTCTTTGTCCTTGACGAACTATTTTTTTTTCTTCTGGAGTTAGATTTTCTTTATCTAGTAAAAGCAACATAGTTTGGATTTGATTTGCCAGTTTTACTTCCTCTCGTGCATCGAGTAAAGAAATACGACCAATTTCTTTTAAATAACTAGTTACACTATTAGTATTATTGTTATCTGTCTTCATTAGTTTTGCTGAGTATTTCAATTAATTGATTGTGAAGTAATGATTAAATTTTTAACTGTAAGAAAATAAGTTTATTCTCCCGCAGACCAAGGTTTGCGAAAATCGGCGTACAAAGTTAGTCCTCCGTCAACAAATAAAGTTTGACCAGTTA
>CAYMWC010000448.1:0-2544 GCA_964393695.1 uncultured Pleurocapsa sp. | reverse complement strand
CTCTTTTTTTTCAATTATCTGTTTTCGCTCAATTTAAGATGCGTTGCCCCTGAGATGGACACGAAGTATATCTAGTGGAAACCCATAAATATTGGCTATCGGGACATCGTTTTTCCCGCGCTGTTAAAGGTTTTTTAACCGTCCCTGTACCAGAAAAAGAGCCAGATAGATATTGTCAAGCATTACTGGAAATAGTAAAACAACACCAGATTGATGTTTTTATTCCCGTATCCAGTCCCATTGCCAGTTATTATGACTCCCTCGCCAAAAAAACTTTAGAACCTTACTGTGAATCGATTCATCTTGATCCAGAAGTAACGACAATTTTAGACGACAAACACGCATTTTGCTCTCAAGCTAGAGAATTAGGTTTATCTGCCCCTAAAGTCTGGCGAATTACTGATCCACAACAGATTTTAGACTTTGATTTTGCCAGTGATGGTAGTCAATACATTGTTAAAAGTATTGCTTACGATTCCGTACTGCGGTTAGATTTAACCAAACTTCCCTTTCCAGGAATGGAAAACTATGTTCGTAACCTACCCATCAGTAAACAAAAACCTTGGGTAATGCAGGAATTTATTCGCGGAGAAGAGTACTGTTTTCATGCGACGGCGCGTAACGGTAAAATTAGATTACACTGCTGCTCAAAATCCTCCCCTTTTCAAGTCAACTATGAACAAGTAGACAATCCTGCGATCTATCAATGGGTAGAAACCTTTGTGCAGAAAATGAATCTAACAGGACAAATTTGTTTTGATATGATTCAAACCGACGATGGAACAGTTTACCCAATTGAATGTAATCCTCGTCTGCACTCCGCGATCACTATGTTTCACGATCATCCAGGGGTAGCACAAGCTTATCTAAGCGATGGTGAACCAGGAGAAACACCCATTACTCCTTTACCTAATAGTAAACCTACCTATTGGACTTATCACGAACTTTGGCGATTATTCAATATTCGTTCGCTAACCGAACTAAAAGCTTGGTGGCACAAAATAACTAAAGGAACTGACGCTATTTTACAGCCATCAGACCCTTTACCCTTTTTAATGCTTCATAACTGGCAAATTCCCTTACTTTTATTAGATAATCTGCGTCGTCTTAAAGGTTGGGTCAAAATTGACTTTAATATCGGCAAATTAGTCGAAATCGGCGGAGACTGAATTGAAGGGATGCAGTATGAATTATGAGGGGTAGGGGCGCAAGGCTTGCGCCCAGTAGAGGAATTAGAGGAGTAGAAGACAATTAATGAGTAACACCTAGAGCCTAATCAGTAATTAGTAATAAAAACAATGGTAGCAACCAGCGCAAGTCCGAATACCGCAGCCAAGCAAAAAGTTTTCGATCTGATGTTAACTTTTGTTAAAAGTCAGTGTCTTTATGTTGCAACTCGCTTGGGGATTTTCGATTTATTAGATGAATTTGGAGAACAAACGGTAGCTAGTTTGGCAGAGAAAACTAATACCGATAGGGAAAGACTATATTTTATTCTTCGTGCTTTAGCTCATGTTGAGGTGTTAGAAGAAAAACCAGGACGAGTTTTTGCACCTACGGAAACATCCGCTTTATTGGTAACTAAGAAACAACCTTCTGCTGGACATTTAGTCATGCATTTAATTGAACCTGCACAATGGGATGCTTGGAAAGTTTTACCAGAAGCATTAGCTAAAGGAGTAGTACCGTTTGAATTAGCCAACGGTAAGGGTGTATATCAATATTGCTATGACAATGAGTGGAGTAAAGATACTTTTATTAAAGCCATGAGTTTTTTAACCAATTCTCAAGTAGATGGCTTGTTGGATGCTTATGATTTTAGTCAGTTTGAGACGGTAATGGATGTCGGTGGTGGACAGGGTGGCTTGATTGCCAATATCGTCAAGCGTTATGGCTGTAAGGGTATTTTATTTGATATGGCTGATGTAACTGAAACTGCAAGGGAATATATCAGCAGCCAGGGAATCGATCCAGATAGGATTGAAATTAAAACGGGAGATGTCTTTCAATCAATACCTCAAGGTGCAGATGCGATCGTGATGAAGCATTTTATCTCTGCCTGGAGTGACGCAGATGCTATGAAAATTTTAGCCAACTGCAAACAAGCACTTCCCAAGGATGGCAAATTAATTTTACTCCAATCTTTTGTTCCCGATCGCGATGAACCAAAAACCGAAGCGGATGGCATTATGCCTGGTATCTTTGCCGTACAAATCAATGTCGCTACTTCTGGAGGTGGCTGGCGGACCAAAAAACAGTTTCAGGAATTGTTTGAACGCAGTGGTTTTAAATTAGAACGAGTTATTAAAACTGATAATAGTCTTTCGGGAATGGAATTCAGTAAACAGTGATCAGAAAGGATGAATTAGGAATTATGAACGATGAACGATTAATTAACCTATAATCTATAACTTATAAAGACTTCTGACCTCTGATGTTATACCCTTGTGGTACTTCTTACATCTGCCTTCTGCCTTCGTTGTTACAGGTTAACCGTGTGAGCGGGAAATCCGCATCTTCAACTCAGTAAGGTGCGGATGAGAG
>CAYMWC010000447.1:0-2556 GCA_964393695.1 uncultured Pleurocapsa sp. | reverse complement strand
CTGTCCAAGCAATACCTTCTTCAACTCCCACATTACGTAAAAAAGTATAACTATTGCGTGCTGCAAATTGTTCTCCTACTCGCGTTACTAAAGGGATACCCGTCCAGAGAATTTCTAAAGTAGTAGTAGCACCATTATAGGGATAAGTATCTAAGGCAATATCAGCAATTTGTAAATTAGCTCGATGCATATATTCATTAGGATCTTTCGGTAAAAACCTTAATCGTTCCATATCTACTCCTTCCTCTTCAGCTAGTTGAGAAAACAATTGCTTAACTGACTTTTCATCGCCAATTCCTTTAATTAATAAATAACTATTGGCAACTTCTTTAATAATCCGCATTTGCAGACGAATAGTTGCTGGATGGCGTTTATATCCACCGTGAGAACTTAAATAAATCACAGCATCATGAGGAATGCCTAAATCATCTCTACGCAGAGTTGGTATGCCAATTTCAAATCCATCTACTGCCAAATAGGTATTAGGTAAACGCCAGATTTTCTCTGTATAGTGAGCTTGAGCGTTTTCTGGTAAGACATAAGGATCGGCAATAAAATAATCAATTGTAGGTAAACCAGATGCATCAAATCCTAGCCAAGTAACTTGCACTGGTGCAGGCTTGAGAGCCATTGCTAAACAAGTAATATTTCTTGTTACGCTATCAAGATCGACTAAAATATCTATTTCATCTGCTCTAATTTGTTGAGCTATAGATTGAGGATCTCTTTGAATATTACGAACGAGATCGACTTTTTGTTTGTACCAAATTTCTGTTATTTCATCCTCTGCTTCACTGCCTAAATATATGGCTATTTGAAATTTTTCTCGGTTGTGATAATAAACTAGCCAACGAGCTAGCCAACCAACTGAGTGCTTTCTAAGAGTATGGGCAATGTAGCCAATTTTTAATGGTTTATTGGGGTCGATTACCAATGATGAACTATTAGAATTAGATTGAGAATCTGAAGTTAAAATTTGGGTAGAACAATTTTTGTAAAATAATAAGGATATTTCATTTTGAAACCAGCGATTTTCTGCTAGATTATCTTGAAGATATAACCAAGGAAATGTAAAAGAAATTAAAGCATTTTTAACAATTGGTTCTATTTCGTCAGTTTGCCAATCAATTATCTCTTGTAAAAGTTTTCGATGACGGTTAGCTATAAATTCTACTTCTTGCCAATTTCCACTGATTATTAAAGTGTATAAAATGTGATAATTACCAAATAATTTTGTAAGCGAAGTTTGACAGTTTTCATAAAATTGATACGCTGTTTCAAAGGCTTGTTGATAATTTTGTATTCGACTATATAAATGTATTTGTTCGTTTAATAACGATAAGTTGTTTGACTGTAGTTCTAAGCATAAGTTTATAATTTCAATAGCAAAAAATACCTTTCCATCTTGGTTAGCCATTCTCAGAGCAATCAGCACAACAGCTTTAATGAAGGTATCGGAAGAAGAAATATGAGCTAAACTTGTTCGAGCAAAAGCTACTGTTTCGGCTGCTGCAAATTCTAAAACTTTTTTTAAAACCTCTAAAAGTAAATCAGAATCTACTGAACCTTTAGCACTTTGTTGCAGTAGTTCAATGACTTGCCAATCGTTAAGTTTTTCTGGAGTAAAAATGTTTAGAATAATTTCTAAGCGAATTAACTCTAATAAGTTATCAATTAAGTTAGGAGCAAGTTCGCGAATATGTCCTCTAATAAGCCAACTTTTTTGATAATCTCCTAAAGATTCTTGCCTGTGAGCTTCGGTTGATAAAATATCTACCAATTCTTGAATTAACTCATCCGTTTCTTCTTCGATTCCTTGAGTCATGGCAAATAGCCACGTACTTTGAGCCTCGTCTTCTTGTTCTTGGAGTAAATAAGCTAATCCTAAATACCAATAATAATCGTAGTTATCTGGTTCTGTTTCTAAGGCTTCTTCGTAATAGTTAGCAACCGCTAAGTAATCTTGTTTAAGTAAATATTCGTAGGCTGCTTCTTTCCAGGTTGTAATCATAAGATTAAATTTTTATTGTTTAAAAATACAAATTCAATCAATTAGTAACCTGTTTAAGCAATAATGTCAATTGATAAATTTATTTATACTAGCATATAATTTTAAATAAAAAAATGGCTATTAAGATAGTTGCGCTCAACTTATATCCTAATATCTAACAGCCATCAAATTGTAATTAATTTAGTTGTTTTTTGAATTTCATAAGCTGTCGCCATAAAATTCAAGAATAATTGATATTAAAATTATCCGTATAACTTCATCTGTAAAATTCTAATTAAAAGAGCTAAAAGAGTTAATGTTGTCTCACAATGAGAAATTAGAATTGTTAAATATTATTCAAGCTTATACGCATATAATAATGTTTAAAAATCTGATAAACTTCAAGTTGAATTACCATTTTGACGGATGGTCTGGATGTAATTGATCCAAATCCCACGACAGGGGATTATTAACGATATATTGACCAATTTTATCCATCGCGTCCTGATTACGGATAATGTGTTCATAATAATTGCGTTGCCATAATGGTGTTGCTGGTGCATCAC
>CAYMWC010000446.1:0-2569 GCA_964393695.1 uncultured Pleurocapsa sp. | reverse complement strand
AATCAGTAATCAGTAATCAGTAATCAGTAATCAGTAATCAGTAATCAGTAATCATTCGTTTAAAATAAATATTGAAAGAAGACATTAAAATCTGAAGGGATTAATTTATGGTTAACGTAGCTGTGATTGACTACGATATGGGCAATCTCCACTCCGCCTGTAAAGCTTTAGAAAAAGCAGGTGCAGTGCCGATAATCACTTATTCTCCTTCAGATATTTTGGCAGCAGATGCCGTTGTTTTGCCAGGAGTAGGAGCTTTCGATCCTGCGATGCAGCATATTAGAGAGCGTAAATTAGAAACTCCCATTAAACAAGCGATCGCATCTGGCAAACCTTTTTTGGGGATCTGTGTGGGGATGCAAATTCTTTTTGATGGTTCAGAAGAAGGGCAGGAAGCAGGTTTAGGTATTATTCCAGGGGGTGTCCGACGTTTTCAAACCGAGCCAGGAATCACTATTCCTCAAATGGGTTGGAATCAATTAGAAATAATTCAGTCTGATCTACCTTTATGGAAACAATTGCCTGCTAATCCGTATGTTTATTTTGTTCATTCTTATTACGTCGAGCCTCTGGATAAGAGTATTAATGCAGCAACAGTAACTCATGGTTCACAAACCGTAACAGCAGCGATCGCCCGTGAAAACGTGATGGCAGTACAGTTTCATCCTGAAAAATCTGCTGATAATGGGCTGCAAATACTTGCTAATTTTGTCACTCTGGTCAATCAACAGCCTAATTTGGCATCACTAAGCGTCAGTTAATCAGTCTTGACTTCTGAATTTCTGACTTCTTAAAGCTTATAGCTTTTAGTTAAAAATTAGGTAGGTCAGGAATTTCTAGAAAGCGTAAATACCCTTTAAAAAAGTATGGTACTAACCCACAAGTTAGGTCTAAAATATCTTTGTCCATTTTAATTGCCAAATCTCTGAGAGTACTTTTGCCATCAAGTAGACGAGACATATTACTCAAGATAATATCTGGTACTTGTTGTTTTAATTCATGAGGCTTATTGAGTAGAGGAGCGTGATGAGGAGAACAAGAAGCTAAACCTTTGCTTCCCCAGGTAGACCAAGCTGTTTGAGATTTAAAGAGAATTTGTTCTAAATTAAGACACGCTAAAGATAAACTAAAACCAGCTTTTAATAGGTAATGGGCTGAAGTCTCTTGAGTGCTATAAATTAAAGAATCATGATATTCTTTCTGCAATAAGTCAAACAAAATTTCTTGGCTACGATTATTGATTAATGCCTTTGCTTGTTCTGTTGTAATTAATTTTCTTTGTAGTAAGACATGAATTAAATAGTGTTTTGGCGATCGCGGAGCGTCTGCTTCCCCCAATCGAACTTCTGCTTGATTTCTTAAAACTATTGAATTAGTATCTACTTTGGGTAAATAATAGTTAAAATTTCTGCGCCAGGAGCGATTAATTTGATATCCGCCGTCTGCCCATAAATACTTACCCAGATAAAAAAACATCTCCCAGCTTTGTTTGGCATCTTGAGATGTTATTGTCAAAATCCCTGTGAATTTTTGTCGGTGGAGAGTAATCAGTTGTTCCCCTAACTTACTATTGGCACTCATTAAATTTAGTCAAGAGTAAACAGCAAATTTGTTAATACTATAAGATGGCAGAAAACTTAAAATTAGGTAGGCTTTTTTTGGTAGGAACTCCTATTGGCAATCTAGAAGATATTACCTTGAGAGCAATTCGGATTCTCAAAGAAGTGGATTTAATTGCAGCCGAAGACACTCGCCGTACAGGAAAGTTATTACAGCATTTACAAATTGATACTCCTCAAATTAGTTATCATGAACATAATCATAACTCTCGAATTCAGGAGTTGCTAGATCGTCTGCAAAAGGGAACACAAATTGCCCTAGTCACCGATGCAGGAATGCCCAGTATCTCTGATCCTGGAGTTAAATTGGTAGCAGCAGTAATTGCCCAGGGAATTACAGTAATTCCTATACCTGGAGGTACGGCAGTTATTAGTGCCTTGGCTGCATCAGGATTACCTACAGATAGATTTGTTTTTGAAGGTTTTCTACCTCAAAAGCACCAAGAACGCCAAGCAAGCTTAGAATTATTATCCAGAGAAACTCGCACCATAGTTATTTACGAAGCTCCCCATCGTCTACTTAAAACTTTAACAGATTTAGCAACAGTAGTGGGGCAAGAACGGGAAATTGTCTTAGCCAGAGAATTAACTAAAATACACGAAGAATTTTGGCGAGGTAACATTGGTCAAGCGATCGCTTTATATACTCAAGAACGGCAACCAAAGGGAGAATATACTCTAGTCTTACGAGGGGCAGTAACAACTAAAGTTACTATGTCGACAGCAGAACTTAAAATAGAACTACGAGAGTTATTAGCTCAAGGTATGACGCGATCGCAAGCTAGTCGTCATTTAGCTCAATTAACTTTGCTTTCACGGCGAGAAATTTATCAATTGGATTTATAGTCGTACAAAGTTAAATTAGGACATTAATAGTAATCGGCTCGTAAGTAGGAAGTAGGAAGTAGGAAGTAGGAAGTAGGAAGTAGGAAGTAGGAAGTAGGAAGTAG
>CAYMWC010000445.1:0-2576 GCA_964393695.1 uncultured Pleurocapsa sp. | reverse complement strand
CCAAAAGCTTTATATCCATTCTCATATGATAGCTTTTGCGTAACATCAGTTAATAGATAAAAGATAAGTAGCTGGGTAGAATTAAATATAAAATAAGAACGTTCTACTTCTCCCCCTGCCCCTCTGCTCCCTCTGCCTTACTCCATTTTATAATTAATTACGCCTACCTACTTATGTTCTAGATCGCAATTATCTAAGCTCAAAACCAGCATTTTGCGGTGCAACGACAGAAACAAATTGTAACGGTTCATCGCCTTTGTTAATCACTCCATGAACCTGCCCAGTATATGCCACTACAATCTGTCCTGAAGAAATAGGCATAGTTTTACCCTCGGCATTAAGTATGTATTCACCAGCACCAGATAATACAACCCAAGTGTCTTGTCCACAGGGATGAACGTGAGGATTAATCTGTTGACCAGGCATTAAGTACCACATCACTACTACAGCATCAGACGATTCTGTGACAATAGATCGTATAGGTTCGCCATCTGAAGTTTGAACGAATTCAGCGTTATCAAAAATACGAGGTAATATCATATTCAAAGTATATATTCAGAAGAAATGGTGTTATTTAAGATTTTTCTCCAAGCGATCGCCTCATCATAAAATAGTGGCAATAAGATTGCTATTTAGAAACCTGTTTCTTCGCTTCTCTAATTTCTTGCATCCGTTTTTGATATTTCCAGGCTATAGCTGTTGATAACTCAGACATTTCTCTAGCTTTCTGTTCAGTAATTTTTGCCATTTCTAGAATTTCTTCTAATTCTGCAATTTGTTGGTTATTTAACATCTTACTTCAATCTCTCCAACAAGCGATCGCCGACTCTTAAAGCATTAGCAATAATAGTTAGAGTAGGATTAACAGCAGCACTAGAACGGAAAAAACTACCATCGACTACATACAGATTCTCGACATCGTGGGTGCGACAATCGAGATTGAGAACCGAGGTTTTCGGATCTTCGCCAAAGCGACAAGTACCGCATTGATGGGCAACACCTTGTAAGGGAATGCGTTTGCGGAAATAGAGAGAACAGGGTAAAATGCGGTCGCCACACTCAATGGATTTTAATACTTCAGTCCAACGATTTAACAGGCGATCGAAGGCTTGAGTATTATTGTCCACATAATCGAGAGAAATCTTACCGTTTTGAATCGTAACTCGGTTATTAGGATCTGGTAAATCTTCGGCGGTTAGCCACCAATCTACAGAGCGTTTTGCCACTTCTTCTAAAGCAAGTCCAGGGGCAAATACAGGGGCATCTAAGGCAATCATATCTTTATTAACTTTACCCAATAACTGTACGTGACCCATTGGATAGTCAAAACCTGGTTCGCCCCAATAAAAATCATTGACGGCTAAGGTTTTTTGAAAGGTTGTGGGATTGGCTTTGCGAGTTAAACCGACGATTGCCCCGTTTTGGTGGCGCATAAAGTTCCGTCCCACTTGATCTGAACTATTAGCCATTCCATAAGGATGTTTATCGTTAGCAGAACGTAATAGTAAAACTGCTGAATTAATTGCCCCACAGGAAACTACGACAATATCTGCTGAAAAAAATACACGCTGACCTTGTAGCAATACTTCTACCTTACTTACTTCTCGTCCCGACTCATTAGTATGGAGTTTTAAAACCTGCGCTTCTGTGAGTAAGCTAACGTTATTCCAGTTATCTGCTGCTGGACGCATACAATTAATGTCTGCATCAGCTTTGCCATCGACAAGACAAGGAAATCCATCGCAAGTATCACAACGAATACAAGCACTTAAACGGCGGTTAACTTCATTGAGTTTAATAGCTAAAGGTAAGTGAAAAGGATGCAAACCTTTAGTTTCTAATGCCTCATGGATTTCCTGAATGCGAGGTTCGTGACTAATAGCAGCAAAAGGTAATGGTTCATTACTAGGAGGTTCGGTAGGATCTTGCCCTCTTGTACCGTGTACTTCGTAGAGTTTCTCTGCTTCAGTATAATAAGGTTCAAAATCTCGATATTTTAAGGGCCATTCGGGAGAAATACCGCCTTTATGAACTACTTTTTCAAAATCCTGTTCTCGCCAGCGAAATAAAGCCCCACCATAAACCTTAGTATTACCGCCTACCCAGTAACCAGTACCAGGATGAATTGGTTCGCCATCTCTGTCGTACCATACTTCGGAGGTATGATAGCGGTCTTTTTGAAAGACTTCTACTGTATCCCAGTTAGCTTTTTCACGAGGGAGAAACGTACCTCTTTCTAAGACGAGAATTTTTTTTCCGCTAGGGGCGAGACGATGGGCAAGAGTTCCCCCTCCTGCACCCGTACCGATAATAATGACATCGTAATGGTTGTTAGACATGGTTTTGCTTAGAATTTAAAGAATGAATGTGAGTTAGAGTAGGTTCATGGGAGTTGTCGAAACATCTCGATTAATGCTGAGAGAGTTTAAGGTTGAGGACGATCGAGAGTTATCGCCAATTTTGGCAAGTCCTCAAGTGATGCAATTTTCTTTGACTGGTTGTTTGACTGTCTCGCAAACCCGTTAAACTAAGCCAGGTTGTCACCAACCCGACTCGTCTTCAGAACGCAGCATGAG
>CAYMWC010000444.1:0-2577 GCA_964393695.1 uncultured Pleurocapsa sp. | reverse complement strand
AGAATGAGACTTCAGTTTTAGACTTGTCTAAGATTGTCTAAGTTCTCAGTAGCGGCTTATTCTCGTCGTATCAACATACAACATCGCCTTGTGTATGAAGTCATAGAGTCAGAAAATACAAGCAAAATTATCCGAATGTGGTCGCACTATGGGGAATAAATTGCGATCGCATTTCTGTATTTAGTGATTTTAATAAAGCGCGATCGCTAAATCATCTCAATATAATATAAACAAGCTCTTATAATTGAGAATATTGATTGTTTTTTTACTAAATCGAGTGATTAATGAAATTTTTGCAAGACTACACCATCGTTATTCGTCCTGACGATAATAATACTTTTGTTGCTTATGTACCTGCAATTGAAGGATGTCATGCTTGGGGAGAAACTTCTGAGGCAGCAAGAGCGGAGTTAAACAATGTATTTGCCATGATACAAGAAGACTATAAAGAAATGGGGCGTTCTCTTCCTCAAGATGTTGAATTGGTTGTTGCCGATGCCAGCTAAAGCGAAAGAATTGGAAAAAGTTGCTAAGAAACTTGGATTCAAGAAAGTCAGACAAAAAGGCTCTCATGCACGCTGGAAACATCCCGACGGAAGAGCAACAACTATTCCTGTTCATGGTAAAGCTGAAATTGGTAGCTGGTTATTTCAGGAAATACTCAAGCAAATGGGAATTACAGAAGAAGAATTTAACCAACTTCGGTAGCTGGTGATTTTATAAAGGCGATCGCATTAGTATAATAATGAAACCAATACTTATTTTGATTTCTGGTTTTTCTTGTACTGGTAAAACTACGTTAGCTAACAGGATAGCCAAGCGTTATTCGTTACCATTAATAACTAGGGATGAGATCAAAGAATCTTTATACGATTCTTTAGGCTATTCAGATAGAGAATGGTCTAAAAAATTAGGTATTGCTAGCTATGATTTACTATATTTGTTGATGGATAAGTTATTAGCAAACAATCAATCATTAATCACTGAAAGTAATTTCAAATTGACAACAGATACAGCTAAATTATTAAATTTTCAGAGTAAATACAAATTTTATCTTCTCCAAATTCATTGTTATACCTCAGTAGAAATTGCCTTACAAAGATTCAAAAGCAGAGCAACATCTGGAAAAAGACATCCTGGTCATGTAGATCATTTGATTTATCAAGAAATGGAAGAAAATTGGCAAAGAGGAGGTTATGAAATTTTGGATATTTGCGATCGCACCCTTAAGATCGATACAACTAATTTCAATTCCATTAATTACGACAAAATATACAAAATAATTGATGGAATTTTAAAATGATAATTATTGCGATCGCGCTCTTGTCAACTCATGCAATATACTATGATTAGAATTTACTAAACTGGAAGAATCTTCAACCCATGAAATAATGGTCATAAAATCATAAAAAAGCAACTCGATCAATAATGAAATTACTCAGATGTGTATTAAGCTTCAAGAAGTCACCAAGGATAATTGGATTGATTGTATTAATTTATCTTTGTATTCCGAACAAAAAGATTATCTAGCTTCTAACGTTGATTCAATTGCAGAATCTAAGTTTCACCCAAACAATCAATTAAGAGCGATTTATCTCAAAGAGAAAATGATTGGTTTTTTGGCTTTTTGTGTAGAAGACGATCCACCCAATCCAGAATTATATTGGATATTTAGATTTATGATTGATAAACATTTTCAAGGTCAAGGATATGGAACAAAAGCTTTAAAATTAGTTATCGAAGAAATCAAAAAATTAGGTGCAAAGCGTATTCAAACGATGCACAAACCTAAAAATAAAATAGCAGGACAGCTTTATCAAACAATTGGATTTTCATACATTGGTAATCTTGATGGCGGAGATTTACTTATGGAAATGAAAATTAACAACTAATAATCTAACTAATAGCGATCACCAGACATTAAAACAAGATTATTTACCTCTCACATATATGAGTAGGATCATCTGCTTTTTCAGCAAATTCTAATCCTCTAGCCAAACGCCAGGCAAAAATCGGCGGTAAACCAGCATCTAGAATCGCAGCACAGGTTTTTTGATAGTCATACTCCACTTCGCGTAAACTTACTGCTTCTGTCTCAGTGTCATAAACCACATAAGTAGCATTCGGACGACCATGACGAGGTTCACCCACCGAACCAACATTGATAATCCGTTTCAAAGGGGTATTAAAACTGATTGCAGGTTTTTCATCTTGATTAGGCTGATTAACCTTAACCTGTAATTGTCCAGAATCTAGGGTGCGAACATAGGGAACATGAGTATGTCCACAAAACAGCACATCTGCATCACTAGATAAGACTCTTTCTAAGGCAGTAAAAGCATCCATTTCAGGTAATAAATATTCGTGGTTGCTACTAGGACTACCATGTACGAAACAGAGATTATCTTCTTTATAGGTATGGGGTAATTGTGCCAAATACTCTCTAACTTCAGGATTTACTTGCTGATTTGTCCATTCGTGGGCAATTTTACCTCTTTTTTCTGCCAACAGAGAGGGATAACTACAGTCACAGGCGTTTAAGCCTTCCACAATATCTTCATCCCAACAGCCTTGTAC
>CAYMWC010000443.1:0-2597 GCA_964393695.1 uncultured Pleurocapsa sp. | reverse complement strand
CTTTTTGGCGGGGCAAACGAGTATTTTCTACTCTTTTTCCATAGCGGTCACACCATTCACTTTGAAGATAGGCTCCCAGCCACTCTGGGGCGAATTCGGCTAGAGTATTTAAAGCATGGCGTAGAGTTTCGATGAGATTTTCTAATCGGGTTAGTTCCCGAACCTTTGCTAGTACATGAGTTGAATCAGTCCGTTGTTTCCCTCTGGCTTTCAGTAATCCTTTTTCAGTAAATCTTTGTATCATCTGCTCAAGAATTTGTGGCTGTGCTTCTTGTTCGATTAAACGTTCACGAAACTCACTCAAAATAGTATAGTCAAAACCTGGGTCGGTTAATTCTAAAGATAGAGCGTATTTCCAGTCAATACGACCTCTTACTGCATCTGCCGCTTGTCGATCTGAAAGATTCTCCAAAAATTGCATCAATAACACCATTGCTAACCGCCAAGGTGCGTATCCTGGTTGACCATGAACTGAATAAAGGTTGTCAAAATCACAATCAGTATAAAATACTCCCAGTTCATCTCGTAGGCGTAGATAAAGATTTCCCTTGGGAAAAGCAGCTTGCGCAACAAGAACGGTTTCTTCTGGCACTGGTGGAATTGGTTGTGGATGTAGAGACATTTGTTCCCCTCCTTATTCCTTCTTAACCTCCTATATAATATCTAATTTTCCATGTATTACTTGGTTGAGATTTTTCTTCCTATCTAGAATTTATGAACTAATAACGCGCTCTGATATTGTGTTTGATTACTTATCGATTACTTTCGCCAACAGTATCAGATTGCACGCGAACAATGCTACCTTAGCTCAAATGATTATCATTAGTTGTTGTTTATTGACAATAAATAAGCATGAAAAACTCGATAT
The DNA here is from genome assembly GCA_964393695.1 of uncultured Pleurocapsa sp. GTDB lineage: Bacteria > Cyanobacteriota > Cyanobacteriia > Cyanobacteriales > Xenococcaceae > Waterburya. The sequence continues at coordinate 1,729 of CAYMWC010000443.1, read as the reverse complement.
TGAAGATTTTTAGAATCAAGAATTTGATTTATTTTAGAGTGATTAAAATCTTAATAACTACCCAGACAAAATATAATATTTTCGACAAGATAAGGGGAAAAAGTTCAAAGTAAACTGACGCTTATCAGTAAGATTAGTAATTTGTTTTATACCTTGAAATTCTACTAAATGAATTCCTTGAAAACACTGGAATATCCAACGCAATGTTGGTCGTTCTGTCAGTTTACCTAATTGATTTTGAATGCCAGTTTTTGCCCTTTGTAAAGAGGCGCGAACTTGTCTTTGTCCAAGAGAATAAACCATCAGGCATAAACCCATCAGCATTGCTGACTTTTCACGGCATCTTTAGAGGGAAAGTAGATTGTGTAACATCATCCGCTAACCTTTGTCCAAAAGGGAAAAATGCGTCATAGAATAATGAAGGTCAAGATTGGTTGGTGAATGAATCAAGGACAAAATTTGACAACAGCAAAATGCCACTTTGGAGATCAACGCTTAACTCAAAGGGCTGTATTGATAGAAGAAAAATTAGCGGTAAAATATGGCAAGCCATTATCCTCAGTGTTCTCAGGGGCAAGTGAACTAAAAAGAGCTTACGAGTTCTTTGCTAATAAAAAAACTTGTTTTAACAAAGTGACCGAACCATACCATCAAAAAACAGTATCTTGTTTATCAGAACTACCAATTGTACTAGCAGTGGGCGATACAACTTATCTCGATTACAAGGAGATCCGAGAAAAAAGGGAAGAATATGGACCAATTGGCAATGGGGGAAATGGACTGATTTTACATAGCAGCTTAGCGGTAAATGCCGACAATGGACAACCAATAGGATTACTAACAGAAAAACTGTGCTGACTTTTCACGGCATCTTGAGTTATCGCTTTGAGGCAGGAGGCAGGAGGCAGGAGGCAGGAGGCAGGAGCAAAGAAAAGGAGGGAGGAGGGAGGAGGGGGAAAAATGATACAATAAGCTTTAACTTCAAACTTCTGCCTTCAAACTTCTATCTATGAGTTATCGAGACCAATTTATTTGGAAGCGTGGAATTCAACTTTCCATCAACTGTTATCAATTAACCGAAAAATTCCCTAAATCTGAATTATATGGACTAACAAGCCAGATTAGAAGAGCTTCTGTTTCAGTCCCGTCTAACATTGCTGAAGGTTATGGAAGGAGAACCCAAAATGAGTATATTCAGTTTCTTCATATAGCATTAGGCTCTCTTAGAGAATTAGATACACAGCTAATTATAGCTAAAGAGGTTAAATTAGCTACTCCTGAGTTATTTAACCCAGTTTTAGAAGAAGTAGATAGAATGCAAGGAATTTTAGTTTCTACTATTCAAAAGTTAAAGTCTTGACTTCCCTCCTGCCTCCTGCCCCCTGCCTCCTGCCTCACACCAAGGGTTTTGAGACTTACCGTGAAAAGTCAGAATTAAAGTAGGCTCTAAATCAACAGTCTGGACAGTTTTTTAGTAGCAACGATAGAATGCGGTTTTTAGGCTCCTGAATTGAGAAGATTGCGACGGCAGAATAGGGATTTCAGCCCTAGGCTTAAAAATTGTCCGGACTATTGAACTACAGTTCGGGTGACAAAACGGTTTGAATTGAAGTTTCTGCCATCAGTAGTTTATGTACAGGGCAGCGATCGGCAATCTCTAGCAGTCGTTGCCGTTGCTCAACCGTTAGCACACCCACAAGTTGAAGCTGGGCTTGGATGGTTTGGGCAT
>CAYMWC010000442.1:0-2650 GCA_964393695.1 uncultured Pleurocapsa sp. | reverse complement strand
TGAAAGCCTCGTCCCTTTATAAGCCCCGTCCCCTACTGCTACTTTCTACTTACGAGCCAATCACTCTCACGGTCCTAATCTAACCTCGTACGGCTATAAAGCGATCGCCTGACGACGATACTTGGCTACGGGCGATCGCTATATTGATAATAAACCCTGTCAATTCTTTAAGAACTGCTCGTCTTAACGCGGAAAAAGTAAGTTTCGTAAATCCAAATACCAGTGACAGTAAAGGTGATCGCCATTGTACCTGGAATCAAAGCCAGCCAACCACCTTGGTTTAAAACCAACCAACAGACACCTGTTAAAACAATTACACATCCAGCAGTTGTCAAGCTGCGATACAGATAATTTGGTCTCAGAATAATAATTAAGCTGCTAGTAAGCGACCAAAAGCCGATCCATAGCCAATCTCCCCAAGCAGGTAGCCACCAAATTAGCGGACGTTGATCTTCTACAGCACCGACAAGTTGACTAATAACATGGGCATGGAGATGTAAACCTCTAATTTTACCAATCGCTGTATCATGAACATCGGGGACTGATTTAGCAGTCACACCAATCAAAACAATACGATTTTTAATCCAGTTGGGATCGAAGGTGGGTCGTGATTCTAAAACATCTCTGATAGTTACTTGTTGCGTGAGTTGAGGGGTACGACGATAAGAAATTAATAATTGATTACCGCGATCGTCAAATTTCTGATACCCACCACTACCTTTAACTAATCTGGACACTTTTTGTGAACCAAACTGCCAGTTATCGCCTGTTGTAGTTATAGGAATATTACGATTTTGAAAATAACTCGCAACTAATTGCAGTACAAAGGAATAATTTGTTTCACAATAGGAAGTTTTAGCCAGAGGGTTACGATTGCGAGAAAGTAGATAGCGACGGACGAGATCGTCTCTACCATTGGTTAACTCTGAGTCATCGTAGATATTATCAAAACCGACTTGTTCGGAGGGACTTGTGGGAGGAGGTGGCACACTATTCTCTAAATTATCTCCCAGACAAATACTAATAACATTTGGTTGTTGCCAGTACGCTTGCGATTTTGAATTGAGGTTTTGATGGTTAGATTGAACTGGATAATCGCGAAAGATATCAATACCAATAGCTGCTGGGTGATGCTGTTGTAATTTAGTAATTAACTGCGCCAAAACATGATCGGGAAGCGGATATTTATATTGATTACGACTAATATCCTGTTCGTCTGCACCAATAATTAGCAGTCGTTGATCACCTGGTTCTGGAGGTAATTTTTGACTCAGATAATCAAAAGCTTGTAATTCCCAAGTTTGAAGCATTCCCAAACATCTTAAACTAATCACGATCGCAGTGGCGATCGCACTACTAGCTAAGGCTACAGGGAGTTTTGCAAGTTTGGGGGCAATATTTTTAATTGGAGGTTTTGGCTGCCGATATAGCTGTTGCCAGTCTGGGGGAATTTCCGCTGGGTTTTGGACAATAACAGGTAGCCAGCTAGCACAGGGATAATGGTCTTCTAATCCTTGTAATTTCGCTCTAGCTTCTTTAACTGCTAAGTAAAAACTTTCACCTCTAGCGTAAGCAGTCAAAAAATATTTTAAAAATTCTTGTGCTACTTTGTCTGGAACAGGTTCGCGCATCACGATAATTTGCGCAATCTTTAGATCTGTAAGTTCACGAGCTAATCCTAGACCATTACAAGAATTGAAAATCGCAATCTTTAAACCTCTAGCTACAGCTTTAATTAGGGCATATTTTAATTCTTTAGTAATTAAACTATCTTGTTGATTGATTTGAATACAGCCAGTTTTTTTATGGTGATCGCTATTACCATGTCCCGCAAAAAAAAGAATATCCCAGCCTCGCTCATTCCATAACTGTTCGGTTATTTCTTGTCTAGTTGTAGCTGTTAATAAAGTTACTGAACTATTAGGTAATTGTTCAAGCAAAGAGCGATCGCGATCGGTATTAATCCCTTGACTATTACCAATAATAGCTAAAATTCTGACTTGAGATTTTAAATCAATAACACTCTGTTGTTCCTTTTCATAAAAAGGTTTACTTAGGGCTATTTCCGCTTTAGTATAAGGCTCAAACCACTTAACTAAATGCCAGGGTAAACATTGCAGTTGGATATTTTCAGTTTGAATTAGAATTCTAATTTCATCAACAGGATTTAACTGCGCTAAAAATTTTTCTTTAAGAGGGCGAAAAGAGTCCGCATCCAACCAATGATTAATACTAGCTAATAAGATAGTAGCAGCGCGATCGCAATTTTCAGAACGAGAATAATTAGAAATAAATGCTTTGTTAGATTCTAGTCGAGTCGGTAAACTTAAACCTAAATAAGCTGTCTGCCATAAATTATATTGAGAAGGAATATGAGGGGCTGCTGGTAGTTGTGAACTAATTTCTAGTTCCGTCGGCAGACCTTCTTTGCTAATTAGTAAGGTAACTGCAAACCCTGTAGCAAAACTTCCTTCTGTGATTTTCAAACAAGCTATATATACAGACATAAACTAAAGTAGCAACAGTGAAAAGCTTATAGCTTATATAGCAATCAGGAATGATTTATGAGAAGCTTCTATTGCCCTTCGGGTTCGCTAATCGCGCATGGGGCTTGCACCGCTTAGTTGGGTGGAAACCCCCAAGACCGCGT
>CAYMWC010000441.1:0-2671 GCA_964393695.1 uncultured Pleurocapsa sp. | reverse complement strand
CTCTATTTTTGCCAGAGAACTAAATCTCTATTTTTTCCAAAATGAGAATTGCTGCTCCTGCTAAAAACCTCTTGACAGGGGGTACGTTCTCTGATCCTTTTTTGGCGAAGGTATTGTTAAAAGAGCGTCTTGCTGAGTTAGAAAGTCGGCAAAATTGGACAAGCAAAAAGTATTCCGTAGCAGGAGTCGAAGTAGAAGAAAATGTTGAAGATAATCGTCTGCGAATTTATTTTCCAACCAAACCCTCGACTGAAATTAGAAATCAGTTAAAGCACAATGGATTCAAATGGTCGCCCAATAATATGGCTTGGCAAAGATTCCTGAATCAAGATTCAATTGCTACTGCTAAATATCTTTTAGAAAAAATTAAAAATATGGCATAATCTATGAATATAGACCAAAAAATAAACGAATTAGAAAAAAAATACCATCTTCCTCCTAATCTACTCAAAGATGCTTTATCAGTCAGAAAAGGTTCTGATTTAAATCAAGAAGAAGCAGAAGAGGAAATTAAAAAATTAATAGAACAATATGCTAATGAAACCGAATATTTAAATCTTCTACCCCCAGAGCAAGCGCAAAAAATAATCAACGACGTTATTTATGCGGACAAGTGGACTCCAGATTTGAAACCAAAGATAGAATGGGATAATTCTATTCCCATTCCTAAATCTTGGAATAATGCCGAAAAAGACTCCTGAAGAAATTAGCAAAATTTTAGTCAAAATAAATTCTGATTCCGATTTAATTTTGGTAGGCGGTCATGCCATCAATCTTTGGGCTACCGCCTATCGAGATAAAATTCCGCAATCAATTAATAATAGATGATAAATGAAATAACATCACTTTCAATCGTTACTGTAACCAAAAATCGACCTGCACAATTAATTAATACTGCTGGTAATTCTTTAAATAAACAAAGTAATTATGATTTCGAGTGGTTAGTAATTAGTGACGGTGAATGTGCCTTAACTAAAAATGCAATTGAAAAGTTTAGAGCAAACTCTCCTTTTCCAGTTAAGTATTGGCAAATAAAATCTCAATCAAACCAATTCGGGCTATGTGTAGGCAGAAATGTAGGTATTGCTAAAGCTAGAAGTAAGTATATTACCTATCTAGACGACGACAATAGTTTTACTCCCAATTTTGTCAATTCAATACTGAAGTTTTTCATAGACCACCCGTCTGTCAATTATTGTACTCCTTTAGTCAATAGAACTAGAGGAGTTTGGAATCACGAACAACTAAAAATCACCTGTAACTTTATTTCGCCTCGCCCAGATACAACTATTCCAGAACTATTAACCCATCAACAACTGTTTGATAGTAATGGCTTTATCCATCTGAAAAACCAATGTCCCCAATGGAATCCCAATTATCGTATTTATTGCGATTATGAGTATTTTCTACAATGCAGCAATAGTTGGAGTCTTGAGAGTTTTGCCTTAATTCCTCAAGTACTAGTCAATTATCTACAAACAACTGAAGGAGTGATTGGACAGTCTAAATATGAAGACTGGGCGATAGAATTAGAAAAGATTATTGAAAATAAAAATAACTATTCGGTACTACTGTCTGACTTCACTTATCTAGAAACCTTACAGCAACTACAGCAAAGCTTTAAAGCCAAACAACAAAAAAGCAGTGTTCCTAAAGCATTCAAATTAAATTAAAAATAGCAAAAGATTAAAGGAGATTAAGAAGATGATTGCAATTAATCAAACTAACAAAATAATTACTAAAAAGATTGAAGTCGAAATTATAGAAACTATATTTCATTGGTATTCAACCTATGAATGGAAACACGCTGATAAGTCTCCCCATTGCCATTGTTTGCTAAGAATTTATTGGCTAGACAATAAATCAAAAGCAGTAATTATAGCGTCCGAACTTTATAGCAATGAAGATAATACAGATATTTGGACTAGCTATTCTGAATTGGTAACAGAAATAATCAAACAATTTTCTCAATTAAAAGAAATAATAGACAACATAACTTGGTTGACTCATTCAGGACAATTCAGCGTTCCTTTTTCTTGGGCAGAAAGCCATCAAAAAGACTGTTTTAGAAAATTTTCAGTTCAACTCAACAAAGAAGAACAAAAAATTAAAATTGATGAACTTGAAATTATTAAAGATGAAGAAGTAATTAAATTGCTAAATGGAGCTAGCTTAGAACCTACTGTAGAAATCCTTCAACAATTACAACATGATAATGGTTGGGGTGGAGTTGTTGATGAAAATCAGGTGAAAGGTTGTTTGGAATTAGCTGAAGGCATTATTCTAGGTCAAAAAAGAACTGCGGGATTAATTGGCTGGTAATTTATGGCAGAGCAAATTCTTGGTGGTAAAATCCTCAAGCTAGTTAAACAAAGATGCCAACCGCATCAAAATTATTTTCAAGGAAAACTGATAACAATTATCTTGTTTCAGCCTCCAAAAACTGTAACCGATACACAAATGCTAGCCCAATATCAGGCAGCAATTACGTCCACCAATCAAAAAGTTAAAACATTTCAATTTCTTGGCTGTGATGTCAATCGCGTAGAATTACCTGCAAACGTTAAAATATTAAATTTTACGCAAGTTATTCAAGATGCAGCAAACAACTCTAGTTCTCTAGGAATAATCGTACAAAACCCTATTCCTAGTAATGACTTAAAACTTAAAA
>CAYMWC010000440.1:0-2693 GCA_964393695.1 uncultured Pleurocapsa sp. | reverse complement strand
CGGTGAAGATACTCGGAGGGTAGCCTCCTGGGAAAATAGCTCAGTGCCAGGTTCATTATTCAAGAATAAAGTGTTATAGATAATATATTGGAAATCTCACCTTTAAATGTTTATTAATGGTGAGATTTTGCTATTAAAATTATCTTTATACAAAAGAAGATCAAAAAAGAAAGGACAGACATGATTATAAAAGTGATTTAGTTATTGGCATTATGTGATTATGCATCGATAATTGTCTAAAAGACTGATATAAGAATATAAGCTTTGCTTGTCTCTTGGAAGGATTTATCTCCTTAAGTTCTTAGTTTACTAATTAAAATTATGCATACCGTTTCTGCTAAAATCTTAGTCGTAGATGATGATCCTGCAATTCGCAATCTAATATATCGTTTTCTTAGTCAAAAAAACTATTTGCTTGAATCCGCCGAAGATGGACAAAGTGCCTTAAAAGCTTTTGAGCAGTTTAATCCAGATTTAGTGATACTTGATGTTAATCTTCCAGATGCTTTAGGCTACAATTTGTGTGAAGAAATGCAACGACACACAGATGTATTTATATTAATGCTTACAAGCCGTTCTGATGCTGCTGATAAAAAAGAAGGGTTTTTAAAAGGAGCAGATGATTATTTGACTAAGCCTTTCGATCTTCAAGAATTAGAATATCGTGTCAAAGCAATTTTAAAAAGACAGCGAACAGTTACTACATCAGAAAAACAACCTTTAGTGTTTAGTAATCTGGTTATAGATCCTGTACGTAGAGAAGTCAAAATAAATGAAAAACCAATTTTATTAACTGCTTTAGAATTTGATTTACTACATTTTTTGGCTACTAGACCTGGCAGAGTATGGCGCAGGGACGAACTGATTCAAAATGTTTGGGATTATGATTATGTGGGAGATCAAAGAGTTGTTGATGTTCACATAGGTCAAATTCGCAAGAAAATCGAAATAGATTCTTCTGAACCTTCGTTTATCCAGACTGTACGTGGTGTTGGTTATAAATTTGAGGTTGATACTACTTATAATGTTGTTTGAAAAATTTTAACCCCAACATTTGACTGTTTATTTTGTTTATTTAATTAGAGTTTTAGCGATCGCTTTTTGAATTGCTTGTTGCTGTTCTGGATCATAATTCCATTTTGCTAAAAAATTTTGATAATCGCCCTGTCCAGTGATAATAGTGGTTTGTAGTTTTTGTAATTCCTCTGTCAGAGATGGCAATTGAAGCTGTTGGATAAGATTGCTGGTACGCCGACAAACTGTTTGTGAGCCTTCAAGGTTATTAGGATCATGATTACGACTATAAGTAATCACCATAGCCGAAGACATAGCTAAATTTTTGACTAATAAGTCACTGACGATTGCAATTGCAGATTTTAAGCCGTTAATAACGCCAACAGAAGGATGATCTCCCAAAGACATTTCACTGGTTAGATAAGCAACAAAAAAGCCTCTAGCTCCATTTTTACTGCTGACTAGGGAAGAAATTTCTTGTTCAATTTCAATTTCGCTCAACTGATGAAGGTTTATTTTATCCATTAGAGATTGGGTAACAGCGATCGCTTGAGGAAATGATAAGAATTGAGTGGTCATGTCTATACAGCAAAATAATTAATTTTCGGGCAGATAATATTTTTTTTAGTATTGATATCAATTTAGTTAAGATTTAAAAATCTTTCTAGTGCTTCAACCATAGTTGGAGGCCAACGACGAATATTGGCAATCCAGTCGAGATCTTGATAGCGATTATCTAAGCCAACTGCTGCAACCCAATTACTTTCTGCTTCTCCTTGTTTGTTTGAAACCCATAAGACGGCAGCTAATGCGGCGCGCATATCAGAATACATGGGATATTTACGTACTAAGTTACGCATATTGCGAATAGCTTCCGAATGCTCCCCTAGTTGATACAGCACCAGAGAAGCATTACCTCGAGCTATGGGAAAATCTGGAGCTATATTAGCTGCTTGTTGATAGTCTTCTAATGCTTCTTGCCATTGTTGTTGACCTGCTTTGGCGTTGCCTCTATTGTTTAAAGCCACTGGATCTTGAGGACTGATGGCTAAAACCTGATTATAATCGGCGATCGCTTTATCCCAAAGTTTTTTTCCTTCATAGGCAATCCCACGGTTAAGATAAGCATCAGGATATTCTGGGGCAATTTCAATCGAACGATCAAAATCAGCGATCGCTTCGGTAAGTTTATATTGACCTACACGAACATTACCACGATTACTCCAAACGGCAGGATTATCAGGAAATTTAGCAACTAATTCTGTCCAATAGCTTTCTGAACGGGCAAAATCACCTTTTTGGGCAGCTAAAAATGCTTTTTTGGCAAGTTTTTCACCTTGAGCTATCTGTTGTTCTGTAAGCTCAACAGCTTGATTTGGTTCAGCTGCAACAGGTTTAATAACACTAGTAGTCCAAAAAGAAACGATTAGAAATAAACTGATTATCCAACGGTTCATTATCTTGATCTTAAGATTGTTTTAGGGGTTTATACCTAAGATATAATATTTTATAATATTTGCAGTGTAATACAAAAAAATCCAAGAATATACACAAATTTAGGGCGTTGTTGATTTAGCGAACAAGCGCGGTCTTGGGGAGCCAGTCTGTTACGGGGGGGGGTTCTCCTCACAAGGGTAGGTTTTTCACAATTGGATTTCGGTGAAGGTTAGACAAGGGAG
>CAYMWC010000439.1:0-2724 GCA_964393695.1 uncultured Pleurocapsa sp. | reverse complement strand
CAGTGCGATAATTTTTAGCACAGTAAACACAGGTTGGATTAGCTTTTCTGCCCATAACTTTCTAAAGAAACGGCTAAATCTGGAAATAATTGCTAAAAGTTAAGCTTTAACCATGAACTTTTCAATCCATAGTGCAAGTTCTGATTCTGTTAAATCTCCAGCAGCCAAAGCCAGCATTGTATTCACTGCTTTTGCTGGCTCGATTTTTAATAAAGAACCATTAATCGCCAAAAACATACCAATAGCCAAAAAAGCGGCACGTTTATTTCCATCATTAAAAGGATGATTTCTGGCAATACCATAGGCATATGCCGCAGCTAACCTAGACAGGTCTGTTACTTTTTCATAAGCAAAAAGATTTCGGGGACGGGCTAAAGCGGATAGGAACAAATTATCATCTCTCATGCCTGAAAGTCCTCCGAATTCGGCAAGACTTTCGACCTGCAACAAACGTAAGGCACTCGCTTAAATCCAAACAGGCTCTAGGCTCATTCTGCTAAAGCTTTGAAAACTTCTCGATTTTGCTTGATGAAAGCGCGACCCTGTTTGATTTGATTCTCCACTTCTGGATTATATGGACTCACCACATATCCTTCAGGTGTCTCGACTGCATACAAAGAGTCTCCTTTCTCCAACTTCATGCTTTTGAGCATTTCTACAGGAATTATTACTCCTGTTGAAGAACCTACCGTTGTTAACTTAAGCGTATACATACTGCCTCATTATAATAATTATTATAATAACACAGACTCATTTGATAAAAATTTGAATAATAGCGTATCAATTGCATATCAAAACAACACCGTTATTTATTTATAAGCTCAAAACGTACATAGTTATATGCTTTTAGAGATTATTTATCAAGTCTTACTACCGAGAAGTGTAATTATCGGTGGTAAAACAACATTTCATGCATTATTGTTTTTATTTTTTTACATTTCATACATAAGTTACAATAGAAAGTGGAAATAGCAACAAAAACCCATGAAAAATACTTTTGTGACAGAGATAGAAGTCCCTAAATCCAAGCGTAAATCGGCAACGGCAATTCTCAAACGAATGGAAGCTCTGATTGCGACTGCTGAACCCGAAGATTTGGAAAGATTGGAAGGAAGATTAGAACCGAAAGTTGTTCCTGAGCATGAGCGAGAATTAGCTAAGAAAATTTTAGGGGAGAACTATGTTGAACCTAGTCCTAGTAGATCTTTAGAATTAGAACTAGCAAATTTAGAGCGTTACTATCAGCGCCGTCGAGAATTACTAGAAGGTAGTATTACTTCTTCTAAGGTAGCAGAACTGTTGGGATGTCAAAATAGAGCGACGGTGCGCGATCGCAGACTGGCTAATACTTTGTTAGGAATTAAAGACGGAGGAGTTTATAAATATCCCCTGTGGCAGTTCGATCCCGAAGGAGACGACGGGGTTATTGATGGTTTGCCAGAAGTACTAGCTGCTTTAGATGTTTCTGATTTTATCAAACTCAATTGGTTTAACAAGCCTCATTTGGCATTTTCAGGGCAGACACCAATCGAAATACTCAAACAGGGTAAAGTTAAAACTTTAGTAAGGGAAGCTATGGCAGTGGGTCTTGGTTGGTAATGGTTGTAGTTCATTTCCCTCCACCATCAAGGAGTATTGCTCCTAAATTTGTCACTTTAGTCCGCAATGATATTTTGATTAGGATTTTCGACCCAACAAAATACGATACCAGTGCCATTAGTTTCCGAAATTACGGTCCAATTAGCAGATTCGACCATCATCGAGAATGTCTTCAAAAAGCGGTGCGACCCCGCGTCGGCGTAAGACGCAAGGGAACGCGCACCAAGACAATAGATCCAGATAGAAGTGTTATTTACGCAGGACGTACTCTATCTTGCTGCATAGTTGAGATATTCGGCACGGGAGGAGTTGTTAAGCTTCGTAGGCAGCAGGTTGCTTTCATTACTTTGGGGGACACTTTAAAGTTGTTAGATTTGCGAGGTTCCGCTGCTATGGCTGCGGGTACGGTAGCTGCTTTATCCTCAATTACTGAAAGGGATATTTCTCAAGCATGGGGGAAATATTTTTACGAAAATCCGCAGTTGTATGGAAATATCGATGGTTTACTTTTTGCAGGGGCGCATAATGGGGAGGATGCGGTCGCTTTATACGAAAGGGCTGAATCAAAGTTAGCTTCGGCAAAGATCGAGGTTTTGCCTTTGAATCATCCAAATTTAAGAGATGGAATCTTATTTATTGCTAACAATCATAGTTTGACAGTTGATTAAATTTATTTCTTTGGCAGATTCTTCCTTATCTTTATTTTTAGTAGATTAATTTTATTGGTGGCAAATATGCAAATCGAAATTATCCCTGTTCAAACTCAATTAAAAGTCTCTCAAGAAACTGTTTCGACAACTGTTGAGGCGATCTCTTCAGATAATATTGAGCAAATCTTTGCTGAGTTTTTAGAAATGGAAGTTGGAGACGGTGCAGCATCAGCCGACACCATAAAATCTTATCTGTGTCAAAGTAAGATGTACTTTGCTTGGTGCAAAGATAACCTCGTGCCGATTTTAAAAGCTGATCAAGAGGATATTAAGCTTTATCGCCAATATTTGATTGCGGAAGGTTATAAGACTGGTACGATTGCCAACAAGTTAAGTATCGCTCACACTTTCTATAAAGCTGCGATCGCGCGTGGATTAATCTCGACTAATCCTGCTGTTGGTGTTAAAGCCCCCG
>CAYMWC010000438.1:0-2787 GCA_964393695.1 uncultured Pleurocapsa sp. | reverse complement strand
TAATCCCATAAGGTTGACGGTAATTGTATTACCTTTGACCTTAACAGGTCGCACTGTTTCATAGCAATATCTTACCACAGGGTTGTCTTGGTTGTAAAATCTCAACCCTCCGTAGCCAAGTTCGCGGGAAATCCGCACCTTGCTGCGCTGAAGATGCGGTTTTCTCGCTCACACTGATAATAAAATATTAACGCGATCGCCAGTTTTATAGATTTAATCTGATTCAGAGTTATTGAAGGGAAATGCGATCGCTCTTTGAAATATATTTCAGATAAAATTTTGAAGAAAACTGGATTTTAATCACCAATGACAAAGACTAAAGCAAGCTAACAAACTCAAAGTGTCATCTCACTCCAGAATTAGCCCTTATTTGACCGAGCAATATCCAGGTCTAGACCAAAATATTAATTAGCTTTAAACATAAACCATAGAGCGAGAATTGAATGGCAATCATCGTTAAAATCCCAACAGTAACTAACAAATAACCATAATTCCAATTAATATACACATTCTTCAACCAGAAACTAGCAGCTAAAATAGCTAAAGCAGGAAAGATAATATAAGCAAATAAGCTCAAGAATGGTAATGATCCTGCAATTAACTGCAAAATGCCGATAAATAATGCTAAAAGATAAATAGTTTCAGAATATTTGACTGTGATACCTAAATTAAACCGAGAAGCGATCGCGATACCCACAGCACTAAATATTGTATATAAACCTAAATTAATAACGTGAGTATAAATACCAAAAGCAAGATGAGATTGAAATTTAGTTTGTTTTTGATAAGGTTCAAAGGGCCAATTGAGGGGGATGATATCAGCAGCTAATAGTTTCGGCGATCGCTCTGTTTGTCCAGCAGTATAAACACATCCGACTCTCAGATCTCCTGGTTGCTGGAATTTTTTTTGTTTAGCTTCTACTACATAAATATGGGAAAAAACCTTTTCTCCGTGACTGGATATTACAGGAGTTTGCTGAGGACTAAGATTACCTCCAACACCAGCTTTGAGGTTGGCATATCGCTGACAACCAAAGGTAGCAGCTTGTGTAGTTTTTGGGGTGAGAGGAAATATACTCTGAGGTGATTGTTTGATGGTGTTTGACCCTGCCAAATTTACAGCTAAACGGCAATAGTTAAGAGAACCAACAGTGTTTTTGCACACCGAGGCAATTTGTGTGGAGGTAATTCCTGTATTAGAGTAAATTCCCAAAATCAACAACAATACTGTCGCCGATGTCCATAACAGTGGGAGGATAAACTTTTTAACACCAGGAGGTAGGGAAAATTTTCGGAAATGTAACTTATCTAATTGTTCGTTATTTGAGAAACTTTCTTTAGTATTAATATTAGGGGATGTAAAACTATATTCTGTCTGGCTAGGTTTAGCTGTTTTAGCTAGGTTGGCAATCTCAGCCTGCTTTTCGGCAATAGCTTTCAATTCCGCTATCGTTGCATGACTATCAAAACAGTAGCGACTTAGCCAAAGAGCAACGGTACGCCCATCATCATAGTTTAACCCAGTAATTTGCTTAAACCACTTTTGCACTCCGACAGATAACTTGTCAAGGCTGGGCGTTTTACCAGATTGAAAATAAGTCTCTAAAGCGGGTAATATCTTTTTTTTGTTATTTTCCGACAGATGGTGAAAAAATTTGACCAGGCGAATGGTTTCTTTATTGGGTGGGATTATCTCGCTGGTTAATAATTTCTGATTAGCGATAAAACAATATTGAGTTAAGTCTAGACTATCCTCACTCACATTATTAGCTGTTGTAACTTCTGTCTCGGTTGAGTGATTCACAAAGGGGTTGATGACTCTATCTTCAAGCGGTTGCTCGTGAATTTTGTCTGTATGATGGAGCAAGTCTGCATCCTTCAGGTTTTTATTGATTGAGTCAGTCCAAGGATCTGAAAAAAATTGTGATTCCGTAAATTCTTGAGAATTGTCAACAAACTCATTTGTCTCAGTTAACTGAGAAGTAAAAGTATTAATTGACGCTTCTTGAAGAGGTTTACTATGAACCATCCCTGTATCTTGGAGCAAACCTGTATCACCTGTGCTGTGATTAGCTGAGTCATCGAGAGCATCGGCAATATCTTGGGAATTAACGAGAGTATCAAGATAATCTGTATTATTGCCTGTCGATAATTCCACCCAAGTCTGCCAATCTGGTTCAATCTCACCTAATTTACGGCTATATAACCATATACTGTCAATAGAATCTAACTCTAAACTAGCGATCGCCTGTATGATCAGATCAGTCAAAAAATCATAGTCTGGTTTTAATTCTGCTTTGCGGTTGATATAAATATGCAATTGGGAATCTTGAACAATGACCTGAAAGCGAAAATTTTTATTACCACAGGCACTTTTTAAAGCTTGAAGGATTGATTCTTGATCCATAACCAAATTGGGAAAAATAAAAGCATTGAACCTATGATTCCCAAAAATGGTGATTAATTACTGATTACTGATTACTGATTACTGATAATTAGGCTTTAGTTATTAGTTATTAGTTCTTAGTTTTTTCTGATTACTCCCTATTACTCATTACTCATTACTCATTACTCCTTACTTTGTTCACTAATAACTGTTCACTGTTGATCGTCCAAGGTAATCCTACCGTCTTCCAACTCCACAATGCGATCTGCCACATCCAGGATACGGTTATCGTGAGTCACAATTAAAATCGTACAGCCTTGTTCTCTCGCTAACTTTTGCATCAATTCCACGACATCTCGACCAGATTTACTATCTAAGGCTGCGGTAGGTTCGTCTGCTAG
>CAYMWC010000437.1:0-2819 GCA_964393695.1 uncultured Pleurocapsa sp. | reverse complement strand
AGAGGCTCTTTCCTTTGGTTTATCTAGTGTTGCTTATTTTCGGACAAGTCTAATGGGGGTTGAGCAAACCGTTCGCTGGCGATGGGAAAGGTTGCTCAATAAATATATGAATATTTCCTTTGACAACCAAATGGTTCAAGAGCGATTATCTTTGGTTGCCAGTTTAAGTGAGACAATAATTTCTACTTCAGTGTTGCTATTTGGAATTTGGCAAGTAATTCATAATCAATTGACCATTGGGGAACTAATTGCTTTTAATATGTTGGTAGGACAGGTAATTTTACCCTTCAAGCGACTAAATATCCTTTGGCATGATTTCCAGGAGATTAGAATTGCTGTTGAGCGGTGTGAAGATGTTACTAATTCTCAACCAGAACCTGGAGTGGTTGGAAAACAACTAGTTGATTTAAAAGATTTTGATGGAAATGTCGTCTTTGAACAAGTTATTTTTCGGTATGATCCAGATGGTGAGAAAAATACTATAGATAATCTCAGTTTTGAGATTAAACCTGGACAGACAGTAGCATTGGTCGGACGGAGTGGTTCAGGAAAAACGACTATATCTAAACTGCTTTTGGGACTTTATCAACCACAGGTGGGCAAGATATTTATTGACGGTCAACCATTAAGTAATATATCTTTGCGTTCGCTGAGAAAGAAAATTGGCATAGTAGACCAAGATACTTTCTTATTTGGTGGCACAATTCGTGAAAATTTACTGATTGCTTTTCCCAATGCTACACAGAGAGAAATTGAATCGGCTTGTCATTTAGCCTGTGCCAAGGATTTTATTGAGGACTTACCTTTGAAATATGAAACTAAAATTGGTGAGGGTGGAGGATTACTATCTGGTGGACAAAGACAGAGAATTGCGCTCGCCAGAGCTATACTTAGAAATCCTAGTCTCTTGATTTTGGATGAAGCAACTAGTAATCTCGATACCGAATCTGAGAGAATTATCCAAGAAAATTTACGTCATATTTTAGCCAATCAAACAACTTTAGTGATTGCTCACCGTCTATCGACTGTAAGCCACGCAGATTTAATTTTGGTGCTAGAAGAAGGAAGATTGCTAGAAAGTGGTACTCATTTCCAACTGATTGAGCAAAAAGGAATGTATTATAATCTTGCTTTTTCACAGTTGGGGGATCGATAATGGAAAATCTCAACTACAATCACACTTCCTATTCATCTCCCACTCAAAAGCTTAAAGTTTTGGTGGCTGATGATCAAGACTTTATTTGTATGCTCGTCAAAAAAATAATTGAGCGTTCTTCATTAACTGGAGTTTAGACTAAATCAAAGATTACGCTACTGGTAGTAGGCTGAATACTCTGAATCTTCAAGAAAAACACTACCTGTGAAATTAGTCTAAACTCCAATCATTAATCGAGTGCGTTGGTGTAGCTCAGGATGGTCGCGAGTGCCTCATGCAAATTCAGACTTCTGAACCTGATGTGGTCGTACTGGATTTGGAATTGCCTCAAACAGACAGCATCAAGTTAATAGAGTCAAGTCGAAATCATTTTCCCCACACAAGTTTTTTGGTTTTTACTAGTCATGAGGAAGAAGAATATTTGCATCGAGCGATCTCCGTGGGAGCAAGAGGATATATTCTCAAAGGTTGTTCCGATACTGAGCTAATTGATGCAATTCTCTCGGTGCATAAAGGCTACGCTCAACTCAGTCTAAAATTATTGGGTAAAATCGGCAGTGGTCAACCTCAAGAAATACCCACTGGAAATACTGACAATGACGACTTAGAGATCTGGTCTAAAACTACCACTGAAAATATAGAATCTTTGCCCAGAGTTTCCTTAAGACTAATACTTTACGTGCTTTTAGGTGCAGTGATGATTACAATACCCTGGTTATTTTTAGCTCAATTTGAGCAAATTGCCAAGTTTAAAGGTAAACTAGAGCCACACCCCATAGCCACAATTATTGATGCGCCTGTATCGGGGAAGGTTCAAACAGTTGGAGTACGCCCTGGTCAAAAAGTTAAACCAACTCAAATTCTATTGCGCTTGGACTCCAAGTTAACCTCCAATGAAATAAAACAGCAGCAAAATCAACTGAGAATTCAACAACAAAAGCTAAATAGACTAAAAACCGTGAAAAAGCAGTCTCAGCAGTCCCTAATTGCTTTAAAAACTCAATTTTTAGCCGAGCAATCCCAAAGTCAAACTCAAGTACAACAAGCTCGAACGGCGATTAAAACCAAAAACTCGGAATTAGTCGAGGTACAAATAAATCTAGCAGGAGCTAAGAAGAAATTGCAACGCTATCAAAAAGCGGTGGGTGAAGGAGCTTTGTCGGTAGAGCTTTTTGGGATCGCTCAAACCGAAGTAGAAAAGGAAAATCAAAATTTAATTCAGGCTCAAACCGAGCAAGAGCAAGCAAAATCTACTTATCAAAAAAGCCTAGAAGCTTTAGCTGCTCTGGCGCAAGCGCAGAAAATTAAAGCTTTAGAAGCAAGCAAAGAACTCCAGCAAATAAACAGTGAAATTGTATCGGCGCAGGGGGAAATAAAAAAAATCCAAAATCTGATTGCCAGTTTGAATTATCAAGCCGAATTAGAAGTAATTTCTAGTCCTATTAATGGAACTATTTTTGATCTGGCAATAGAAAAGCCAGGTGCTGTGGTTGAGCAGGGAGAATCTTTGATTAGCATTGCTCCAAAAGAGGCTCGTTTGGTTTTTCGTGGGCAAATTTTGAGCAAGGATGTAAATTCAGGCTTTCTCAAAGTGGGAATGCCTGCAACCAGCAATTCTCATTATAAGAATGATTATCACTATCTCACGAAAGAATTGGGTTTA
>CAYMWC010000436.1:0-2869 GCA_964393695.1 uncultured Pleurocapsa sp. | reverse complement strand
AGGCAAAGTTTTAGCTATTTAATGGTTGGTTTATTTAAGCCGAAGTGTACTAGTGTGTTTGTCAAAGTTACCTTGAATGGCTAATGAACCGAGATATGTCTTGGCCTTCCAGGCAGTATTCCCCCCAGTAAAAGCAGTACGCTCATCAAAATTACCTTGAATGGCTAGTGAACCCACGGAAGTATCGGTATGCCAGCCAGCAGTACTTTTAATCGGCTTGATTTGCTGATTAAGATTAACTGCTAAATCGATTGAACCTATATCAGTATTGGTTTGCCAAAAAGCTTTCCCTTCAGTGAATTGTGCTTGAGAATTAAAATGACCATTAAACTTTAAAGAACCTAGTTTGCTATTGGTTCTCCAAGAAGCAACTCCTGGCTTAAAATTAGCTGGTTGATCTGTTTCGCTATAGTTATTTTGGTGGTTTAAGTTGGTTTGATTAGGATCTAAGGTTAAGGTATTAATTACGAAAGGTTGCTCAACAGTTGTCTTGTCTCTAGCAGCCAAGAAATACTTTATATCTGTGGTGTTTGATTGCCTAGATTGATTAAGAGTAAAAAGCTTGAGGTTATTAACTGTTATTTGTTTACTAGGAACTGACTGCTGAAAATTACTTGCAATTTGAATTGGTTCGAGAAAATTGAGTGCTGTTCCGAGAAATATTCCTGTTAACCACATAAATAAATCTCTATGTTTTAAAAGTTTTTATAATCATTTCTAGTGTATGATTTAGATCATCAAGATGGTGTGATCTGACAACAAAGTTTTGATGAAGTTAAGACCTAAGTTTAAAAATAGCTGGCAACGGCGCGTAATTCTGGCGGAATTGGTGTATTTTCAGGAAATTCTAAAGATGTTTCGCGATCGCCCAAATATCCAGACTCAGTAAAAGCTAATAGCATTCTTGCTAAAGCTATCCAAACTTCTTGATCGTATTCCCAGTCTTGTTCTCTTGGGGTAAAACAGGCAATAGATTTTAATGCCCAAAAGTAGCTATTACGTACCATCGAACCACCTTTCTTGTAGGTTGGTAGATCTGCGTGGGCAATCAATAAGATATTGTTTTCTAATCGTACTTGCATCAATTTTAAAGACTACTGTAGATAATCAAACTAAAGAAAGATTATAATAATCTGACAATTACGCTAATTTGTGCGATAACCTGTTAAGCATAATAGTTTCATTTACCACAGTAGAACAGAGTGAATCCTTTATTCGCAAGATTTTTGAGGTCAGTATATCGTAAAGAACCTATTTCTGGCTTTATCCTAATTTTGGGCGCAACTGATGCCCTAATTGGTGGATTTGGTGGGCGAGGTAGTTTATTATCCATTGGTTTATTTGTTGCCTTATTAGGTATTATTATGCGCTGGCGACAAAGTGGGAAAAAGTCGAAAGCGATCGCTCCTGAATCAGCTAAATACCTTTTGCCTCCTAGTTCAACTCGTCAACCTTTACCTTTATTAGTAAATAACAACAAACATCAAAAATAGATGTTATGTAGAAGTCAGGAGTCAGAAGTCAGAATAAAGTTATTTTTATCACTGGGTTTTGAACTATAGTTCATGACATTTCTTGTATAAGCTTTATAAAGCTGGTTGAGGTAAGGAAGAAGTTAAAAATCTAGTGAAGCGTGTATGGCTAATGAGAATCTAGAGCAAAAACATCCACAAAGTAAACATGATCGTGCTACAGTAAATGACTTGTTGCAAGTACAATTTAACCCTAGTCAACTTGATTTAGTAGAGTTAGCCCGTCTAATTATTCGCTATCGTGATTTTCCTGGGGCGCGAGATATTCAACGAGATTTACAAGTGGTTTTGGATAATTGGCAATTAACGGAAGCAGAACTTTATGCTCAAACCCGTGCTATTCACGCAACAGGCATGGTATATCGGCGTACTGCAACGGGAGAACAGCAAGATTGGACTTAATTTCAAAATGGCGTTACTAAATAATTTACTCTTTCTCAGAGTAGATGTTTTTTTTGCTTCAATTTTGCATTGTATAAAAGGGTTGAAGTTTTAAGAAGGAGTTTATGAGAACTAATTCTTAGACCTCGTAGACAATCAGTCCCTTAGAAAACAACAATCTTGTCTAACTTGATCCGCACTTGGAAGCAAAATTCCCATGCAACTAAAACCGATTTCGCAACAAGTAGTCGCTATCATTGGAGCGTCCAGTGGTATTGGACGTGAAACAGCATTACAGTTTGCCAAAAAAGGAGCGAAACTAGTCGTCTCAGCGCGCAATGAACTGGGACTAAATTCTTTAATTGCAGAAATCCAGGCTTTGAGAGGTGAAGCTAAAGCAATTAAGGGCGATGTCGCAGATTTTGAACAAGTTAAGGCGATCGCTGATTATACTATCGAGCAGTATGGGAGGTTGGATACTTGGGTACATTGTGCTGCTACTGGCTTTTCGGGACAGCGTACCTCAGAACCCAAATCTGCCGATGGTTCTAACAACCTGTTTGCGCCAATGGATGGCTATACCCAAGTCGAGGGCGATTTTGATAACTTAACTATTCCTAGTATCTCTGACTGGCTGGTCAAAAATCTCAGGTTCAAGTAAAGTAAGGCGCGGTAGTTGATTTTTTCCAATGGCAACTCTAAGCTGTCAGGTATTTAATTTGTCTATTGAGATTGACGGGGTGACGAGGTGACTGGGAGAAATTTTATTTAATTCTTATTAAAATTATGACTGGAGAGTGATGTTAGTCTTGGCAAATAATTAATAACCTACAAGGATAGCAGTTTTATTAGCGATCGCATGTATACAAAGTCTTACAAAACCAAGAATTGCTATATATCATGTCAATTACCCATCGCTTCCCTCACGGGTAAGCGTGGGCTTGTTAAACCCAGTT
>CAYMWC010000435.1:0-2874 GCA_964393695.1 uncultured Pleurocapsa sp. | reverse complement strand
AGAAAGTGTATGAAATTACTTTGAGCTATTTTTCACAAAGTCAACACCCTACCCTAAAGCCCATACATCATTCCTCCATCTACCATTAGGAGACTTAAAAATGAATTTTCAAATTAGTAATGATAACGACACTGAACAATAACAATACAGTCGTCTTTAACTTGATAAATGAGGCGATGTTCTTGGTTAATGCGACGCGACCAAAGCCCCGACATATCAAACTTTAGAGGTTCTGGTTTACCGATTCCTTCAAAGGGAGTTCTTTGTGTATCTTTAATTAATTGGTTGATCCTATGAAGTATTTTTTTATTTGCCTTTTGCCAATAGACATAATCTTGCCAAGCATCATCTAAAAACATGATGTCCATAGAATTTAAGCTTCAGCAATTTCGTCTTCTTCAATCAAGTTATGTTGTTGATATTGTCCCTCTTTTAATTGTTCTAATGCTTTATAGAGACGCTGGGCGTTTTTGGGACTTCTCAGTAAATATATGGTTTCTTCAATAGCACTATAGTCTTCTAGAGACATCATCACTACTGGACTTTCTGACTGACGAGTAATAATAATTGGGGCATGATCGTCACACACACGATTCATTACTGAAGTGAAGTTCTTACGAGCTTGGGTATAAGTAATTGCATCCATGTTTTTAGTTTGACTCATTTTCCATCTCAATCATACCAATTTTGTACTTAAGCGGTCAACATAAAGAGGCAAGTTATCTGAAGTAGTTAGCAATAGCTATTTCATAGGCAATTACGAAACTTTTTTTTAGAGCGATCGCCTTTCATTTGATGCGTTAAAAAAAGCGATCGCCTATAAAGTTATCTGGTAAGTATTAAAAAGATTTTGCTCAATATTTCCCCAAGCTTGAGGGTTGGGGTTAATAATGATAACGACACTGGACTATAACAATGTGGCTATGTTTCTCAGCACACTTACATCTTAGGTTGTTTAGAGCTTCTTGAAGTATCTGGCGACTGGAAATAGCCTGAAGCCAACTTTTTCATAGGTGTGACGTGCTACCGCATGACCAGGATCTCCGCCAGTCTCAACCATAGCAATAGACATCCCAGCATCTTTCATCCAATCTAGAGCGAATTTTATCAGAGTGCTGCCAATGCCTTGACCTTGAAAATCTGGATCGACAGCCACCATATAGATTTCACCCATGCTGTCCTCTGAGTGTAATTTTACAGCTATAAAGCCCACAGTAGAACCTGCATCGATCGCAACCCAGACATTTGTGTCTTTCGCAGTGCAGACATCCTCGACAGCTTTTTGCTGACTCACACGCCAATTATCAGAATAAAATGCCTGGTACACGTCAGCGTTCATCACTTTCTGAAGCGAATCAAATACTGGAGTCCATGCCCGAAGTGAAAGACGAATAACAGCATCGAGTTGGTGAGGGTTGTATGATTCAATTTGCATTTCGATTACAAACTTATTTTGAGATTTAGATCTAATTATGCTGTTTCTAGATTAATCAAAATTAATTGCGATCAAGCGAAGGAGCAAATCGACGACTCAAAAAAGAAGCACCAGGTTGTTTGTCTGGCTCTCTAGTATACCACCAAGCCCAGGCTATCAAGACCGCTTGAAATGGTAGTCTTACCCAATATAAAATGGGAATGTGGGGAATTCCCTCAATGGGAATGGCATTAAATGTCTGATTAATATTGGCAGGAAATACGGCAATAAACAAAGCAATTAAGCCCCAAGCTGCTGCTACACTAACATAAGGAATTAATAAGCCAATGCCACCTAAAATTTCAAAAAAACCGCTAATATAAACCAATGACAGGGGATTAGGAAGTTGAGGAGGTACGATAGTAACGTAAGGATCTGGTTTAGTAAAGTGAGTAATTCCTACAATAATAATGGCAACGGCTAAAACACCTCGAAGTATTTCTTTACGATTAAACATTTTCTTGATTAAACTTCAGCTAACAAATTAATTTCATTTACTAGCCTGTTCAATTTTGAGTGAAAGAATCATCTGTCATAGGTTAAAACATTGAACATTAAACATTAAACATTAAACATTAAACATTAAACATTGAACAATGTATTTGACTTTTGCCATTTCTGCATTTGCCAACTTAATGTTGACCAGCTTATAATTCACAAATCTTGAATTTGCCCTACTACTTCAAGATCGCCTTGCTGATTAATCCTCATCACTACTGCTTCGCCAGACTCAGGACTTATGCCACTGATTTCGCCAATATTGGCAAAATGAGATACCATCACAATTACTCCTGAAGTGTTTCGATGGTTGAATATTTGTTGACGAACCTGTTCATTTTGTTGAGTTGCCGTTGTGCGGTCTTCAAAGATGGAATTAAGCATGGGAGAAGGGTTGACTTCCCCTAAATTAAGTAATCTAGCAGTATCCAGACATCTACAATATTGGCTAGAAAGAATTTGATTAATAGGAATATTGCGATCGCGAAAAGCTTTACCAATCCGTATTGCTTGTTCTCTACCTTCCTCTGATAAGTTACGTTGAGTAGTGCAATCATCTAGCTGAAACCCAGGTGGATCGCCTGTACCTGGAACTGTTTGAGCATGACGCAAAAGTACTACATATCCTGTATACTCCTGCATCTGTGTCCAAATATCTTGTTCTTTTGTACGTTCAGTATTGTTAGTTGTAGTAGTTGTAAAACTTTCTAAAGAACTGCTGTAAATTGGGGTTGGGAGAATATTAATAATTGCGATTAGAATTGCGATCGCGATTAAACCTCTTATGGTTTTTTTGAGCTTGACATTTTTATTTAAATAAAATGTGCTAAAAGTAATTCATTCTTTTCTTGTATTACTATCAAAATTTTTTTTCATTGTTAGAGAATCGTTATGTTGAGCGA
>CAYMWC010000434.1:0-2885 GCA_964393695.1 uncultured Pleurocapsa sp. | reverse complement strand
TCTCTATTTTCTGCATAGAACTAAATTCCCATTTTTTCCAAAATGAGAATTGCTGGCCTGCAACAATCAAGCTAGATAGCTTTTCATGGCGCGAATTTGGAACAGTGGTGGGCAAAATAGCTTGGATTTCGCCCAATTCTCAGCCCGTAGCAGATAAGCAAGATTCTTATGATTTAGAAATTCAATTAAACCCCCATCAAAATGCCAAATTGCGAAGCTATTTAGACTTTGGGCAGACAGGAGTAGCAGAAGTTGTTGTCAGAAAGAAAAATTTAATTGATTATATTTTTTGAGTTGCAAATATAAGCTATAATAATAAACAATTTATAAAAACTCTAACAAATAATACACTGTTAAGTTTAAAGCACTAATTATCGTAGTACTTTTCGTAAGGGGCTGTCCCCCGAATTCGATTCGGGGGCTTGTACGCCCCGTCACAAACGCAGGATTGAACAATCAAGTTTCTTTTTTCATCTCCGGCTTCAAAATGTTCAACCAATCAATAAACTTGGCTTAGACGAAAAGTATTCTATTTCTTGAAGACGGCAGGAGGCAAAGGGTAGAAAAATCATGGTAAGACCTCGTTTAATTGACAAAAATTCTCAACAATATAACGAATTCAAAAGATTACGAAAGAAAACATGAGCAAATTACCGACACAAATTTGTCCCTGGTAAAGAAACAGTTAAACTTGAGTATTGTTTGTTCAACTTTTTTTAAGTTGTTTCCCCTGCCTTCCGAGTTTGTTAAGTCCCAAAACTGACCAAAAGATTTTGCGTCGCATAAGCAATACCAAGAGTCCTACAAATGTGACTCCAAAGGTGCGGAGATGATCAAGGAATTCTGTTTGGAAATCTGCGAGGTAATGTGGCCCTAGCAAAATTGTATGTAAAACTGCTAAAGTCATAGCAGGAACAGTCCAAAGATGGATCTGTCGCCATTTTTTCCCTAATTTTTGTTGAAAGTATTTAAAACTAGTAACAGCAGCAGGAGTCATAACAGCTAAAGAAATAATCCCTGCCCAGAGTCCTAATTGATTCTTGAATGACATTGCCAAGACTATTTCTCGATTGTTGTTCAAAACATTAGCAGTGGCATAAATGGCATGACCGCACGTAGCAGCAAAAGCAATAACCCCGATCGCCCGACGGTGTTTGAGAGGTGCATCCCACCAAAAGCGAATGGGACGAGCAATTAGAGCCATCATTAACAGGAATAATCCTGCGTGTCCTAGATCATGTCCCATCCCCTCAGTTTGGGATAAAATTCCAATTCCTAACACTAAAGTCATCCAGTCACCGTAGCGAAATAAAGGTTTTTCCTCTAAGGGGGCTTTGGTTTTTTTAGGGTTTTTAGAAGCTTTTGGCGGTGCTTTTGTTGGTGTTTCTTTTTTAGGTTTGGCTGGTATTGTTTCTACTTTTGATTTGACTTTGGTGGTGCTATCTGCTCGCTCATTATCAACTTCTTTTTGTTTTTCATCCCACGCAGTTTTGTCTTTGAGAGCAACTATATTGTTTTCGCCCTGAGTAGATGAAAAGGTAGTCTTGGCTAAACTATCAATGATTCCAGGTGCAAAGTGAGAAGCTCCCCGATGGACTGAACGGATTGCTGCTGCTAAATCCTCAGCCATCATATTTTTGAGTAAATAACCTTTTGCTCCAGCCGATATTGCATCTTTAATAAGAGGATCATCTTCAAAACTACTTAAAACGATTACATTAACTTCTGGGAATTGTTTACTGATCTCTTTGGTAGCCTCAATACCACCCATAATAGGCATTAGTACATCTATTAGAATGACATCGGGTTGATTGACAATAATTTGCGTGATTGCTTCAAAACCGTTGTGAGCAAAGCCCACTACTTCAATGTCTGGTTGGGATACAAACATTTCTTGTAAACCCCGACAGATCATTTTCAGGTCGTCAACGACCAATACGCGAATCATTATACGCTCCTTCTTTAAAAGATTTTATATTAGCTTTTTGATAAACAAAGGTCTGGGATTCAAGGTAAAACAGTATTTCTACGATATAGAAAATTACTTTTAAAACCACTACGTGTTTACCTTTTATGTCGAAAGAAGGCTCACAACGTACCGATAGGTCGGTTAGAGCATGAATTTCGACCAACAAACAAGCGCACGAAGTGCAACCTTATGGTAGAATAACCCCATAAGATATTTTGGATATTGGTCTTGTTCGTACTTGAGGCAAAACTCATATGGGTTAACCATAACGCTTAACCGCTTCGGCTTGTTTAAACGTCAGAATTTTTCTAAAGCTAATAGATTTTGCTTCTGGTTAAATTACTTATCTTAATTTAATGAGTTATTGTACTTAATTCTACTATTAATTTTCAAATATGCAAGACTAGATCAAATATTCTTCTGATTGATTTCAGCAAGATCTAAAAAAAGAGAAACATCTAATTGTTCTTCTGAAAAATCAAACTCTATTGATACTTGGTTTGATATTCTAGATTTTATGGCGAAGTATCCTACTCAAGCTGATAAAATCATGGCAAAACGAGCTAGCGTTAACGATCAAGAATTTCAATTATTTAAGGATGGCACAAAAATTTTTACTCTAGAAGATAACCTAGAGGCATTTAGCCCAGGCAATAATATGAAACATCTGTCGGAATTGAATTAGATTTAGTCGGTCTTATCGCTAAGACTTTTACATAGGCTAGGTAAAGAGAATCACCTAGCAGCATCGAGGCTGCGGTTTAATCAGCGCAGACAAGACAATTACTAAGAGCGATTATGTCTTCTGCGATGAAGAGAAGCCAGAAAAGCTTTTTCTCGGTTTCCAGGAATAATTTCTAGCCCACATTCATCAGCCCCACAGATGAAGTACATCTAAAATCGGGTTGAAAAGCGA
>CAYMWC010000433.1:0-2897 GCA_964393695.1 uncultured Pleurocapsa sp. | reverse complement strand
CTGACATTTTTTATTATTATATATGTGTAATTAATTTTGTGTGCCTACTTAACTCTTGTTCATCATAAGCACCACCAAAAGCTTCGATAGATGCACCTTCAAGAGCCAGTTCAAAGGCATCATTAATTATTTCTATGAAATCTTCTTTTTTGGCGTAATATCCGCCAGATTTTCTGCTTTTATTAGTTCTATTTATTTGTTTGACTGAATTATTAATTGAAAGTTTCCAAGATTTTGTTAATCTTTTTTCAGCATCTTCTTTAATTAAGTGTAGAAGTAAAATTATCATGTAGCTAAAGATTTTATTGAGTTTATCTTCTACAGACATTTCTTCTAACTCATCAACAATTTTTAAAGCAGTTACTAAATCCTGTTTTTCTATACTTTCTCGTAACTGTATCAGTTCTTCCATCTTTTCCCTTACCTGCATAACTTTGAGGGCGCAAGCCTTGCGCCCCTACTTCCTTATAACTTAAAAATGCTCTAACTTTGTGCAATATTATTTAACTGTATAGCATCAAAATTAGTAACGACATCGTGTCCTTGGCTATTGTTAATATTTTCCTGTCGGTCTAAAAGTAAAGTGTGATATCCCGCAGTTTTGGCAGCATCTAATTCAGCAATTACATCAGATAAAAATAAGATTTCTGAAGCAGGTAGAGCGATCGCTTTTTGGATATTTTGATATGCAGTAACAGTTTTTTTCTTGCCGACTTGAGTATCGAAATAACCTTTAAACAAGTAAGTTACATCGCCAAACTGACTATATCCAAATAGTAACTTTTGTGCCTTAACTGAGCCTGAAGAAAAGACATACAGTTTAATTCCTGCTTGCTGCCATTGTTTGAGATTACGATAAGCATCTTCATAAATATGTCCCTGAAAGTGATGGTTTTTAAAGCCAGTTTCCCAAATAAACCCCTGTAAAGTTTTTAGAGGTGTAATCTTTTGATCTGTAGCAATCCAGTCTAATAAAGTGGCAATAACTATCTCTAAATCCGCATCTGGTTGCTTAATTTCGGCTTTTACTTGGGCAATAATAGTAGCTATTTCTTCTTCTTGAGCGTGTTGACGCACATAGTCAGGAAGTGCTGTAGTTGAATAGGGAAATAAAACTTGATGCACAAAATCAATAGCGGAAGTTGTGCCTTCAATGTCCGTAACAATCGCTTTAATTGCCAAAACGTGCCTCCAATAGCATCCGATTAAGCTCACAACTCAATAAAAATTCTAGACCTTCGAGATGACGTTGAGCTTGTTTCAAATTTTGTCCCCAAGCATACAATCCATGTCCTCTAACTAGAAATCCATAGTTAAATGGTTCTAGCTGCCAACGTTGCTTTAATTCCACTGCTAACTGGTTCATGTCTTGATTATTGTCTAAAATCGGCAGCATAACCATAGCTTCGTGGGTAGTAACATCATTCAAGGCTTTTTGCATTTCATAACCTTGAATGGTTAAATTGTTTCCCTGAGTTTGATTGGATAATACCGTAGCAGCAACCGTATGAGTATGTAAGACGGCACCTATATCTGTGGACAAACTATATAAAGTTGTGTGTAATAAAGTTTCTGCCGATGGTCGCTTGTTACCAGAATACACTTCCCCCGTTGGTATAACCACCAAAAAATCATCTGGTTGTAAATTAGTTTTATCAACTCCCGAAGCAGTAACTAGACTTAAATGGTGATCCAGCCTGACTGAGAAATTACCCCCAGTTGCAGGACACCAGCCTTTTTTGCCAATCCAGTTAGCGATCGCAATTAATTCGTTTACAGTTGTTTGATATAAAAGATTTGGCAACATTTATCAGTTATCAGTTATCAGGTTTCATAGCGACAATTTGTAGGCGTTGATAATCAGCCCACCAGGATCCATTACGATAGAGAGTAGGACGCAATTTAGATTCAATTTGCTGCATCATGGTGGTTTTAGTTGAGGTTGACAAAGTAGCAAAGCGACTAACAGCAAACATTTCAATCCAGTTAATCAATCCTTGTTCTCCCTCTAGTTTAGTAGGACGAGTCAACAAAGCAGCATAATTAACCTCAAATCCTGCTTGTTCTAATAAAGTACTATATTCACCAATACTAGGAAAGTACCAAGGGTTGTATTCTGGTTCATCTAAAGCTTGATTTATTGCCTCAATAATTTGTTGGACATTGCCTTTACCACCAAATTCAGCGACAAAACGTCCTCCTGGTTTTAAAGCCTGATATATACATTGCACTGCTGCTACTGGTGGCTGAATCCAATGTAAAGCTGCGTTAGAAAAAACGGCATCAAAAGATTTTTCACAAGTAAAGTCTGTCCCGTTAGCCACTCTAAATTCAATATGGGGATAATGCTGACGACATTGAGCGATCGCTTCTTCAGCAACATCTAAACCTACTACTTCTGCCCCAACTGCTGCAATTTCTGATGTTAATTGTCCTGTACCACAACCTAAGTCTAAAATACGTTCTCCTGGTTTAGGAGAAAGCATAGCTAAGAGTTTTGCGCCATATTCCCATACATAACTATGTTTATCTTGGTAAAGCTCAATATTCCATTGGTTCATTTTCTGATTGGTAAAAATAATATCTCAAACAAATAACTGCATACTGATGGCGTTTTATTCATATCAGGTTTATAACCGATTAGTAATGCACTTAAAAAATAATATGCTCAACGAAATCAAAGTCGAAATAGGCAAATTGATCCAAGATCTGACTTTTGTACGTAATTTATCTTTGACTTCGATTGTAGCGATCGCTTTTTTCTGTAGTTTATCTGAGTTACCCAGTACTAAGATTTCGAGAACTGAAGAGGCATTAATTGCCAGTCTTGCCTGTGGTAATGGTATTTCTCACATGGATATGACTAAGATTATCATCGAAAATTAAAAATAGACTAG
>CAYMWC010000432.1:0-2897 GCA_964393695.1 uncultured Pleurocapsa sp. | reverse complement strand
CCGTCGTCGCCTGGAGTTACCTACCTATCCCTTTCAGCGTCAGCGTTACTGGGTCGAAACTAAGCCAACTCGCCCAATTTCATTTACAGACAATCAGCAAGCCTCTTTATTGTCTCTGTTATACGAGGGCAAGCTCGAACGGGTAAAAAATCAGTTAGAAACCACCGCTACTCTCTCAACAGCAGAAATTGAATTGCTACCCAAACTTCTAAATTTACTAGCAGAGCGACGCGAACAAGAAACACGTGCTTCTAAAGGGGCGCAAATAGATAATCTTACTACCATTACCTTAGATGAAATTGCCAAATCAGTAACTTGGGAGCAAAAACTTAAACAACTACTCAAAACTCAGCCCAAAAAACGCAAACAACTCTTAAAAATATATTTGGCGTTAATAATCGCCGAAATCATGAAAATAGATCCTTTAAAACTTGACTGGCAACAGCGTCTTTCTAGTTTAGGTCTGGATTCGTTAATGGCGACTGAGTTGAGAAGGCGCATTGAAACCCAGTTTGAAATTCATCTTCCCGTAGAATTTTTAGCTGAACTTAATTTAGAACAATTTTTAATCCAATTACTATGTTTAATCGAAGGGCAAGGTAATAACCCTGCTAGTCAAGTCAACCCATTAACAACAACCCCAATTGCGTCAACCGATAAGTGGATAATTCGCCCTCAACCCAATCCTGATGCTCGCTGTCGCCTATTTTGTTTTCCTTATGCTGGTGGGGGAACATCAATTTTTAATAATTGGGGCGATAATCGCTTACCCTCAGAAATTGAAGTTTGCTCGATTCAACTGCCTGGAAGAGAAAATCGCTTACAAGAACCTCCCTTAACTCGCCTTAAACTCTTAATTCAAACTTTAACCCCCATAATTAAGCCTTATTTAGATCTGCCTTTTACTTTCTTCGGTCATAGTTTGGGAGCATGGGTTGGTTTTGAACTAGCACGGGAACTACGCCGACAAAACTGTCCTTTGCCCGATCATTTGTTTGTTTCTGGCAGTCAAGCCCCCCAATTACCTGATCTCAAATCACCGATTCATCGCTTACCTGACGAGAAATTTATTGCCAAAATTAAAAGTTTTAATGGAACTCCAGAAGCAGTTTTACAAGATACTCAATTGATGGCGCGATTTTTGCCTGCCTTACGTGCCGATTTTGCAATTTTAGAAACTTATTTTTATGCCGAGGAAGCTCCTTTAAACTGTCCGATTACTGCTTTTGGTAGCTGGGAAGACAGTCAAGTCAATCAAAAGGAATTATCAGCTTGGAAACAACAGACTGAAGCTGAATTTACGCTAAAAATGTTTCCTGGCGATCATTTTTTCTTACATTCTGCCCACTCAGACTTATTAGAAGCCATAGCTACACAGCTAGAACAATATTTCTTAATTTTCAACTAAACCAATCTTTGGGAGCAATTTTTATGGCTTACATTGTAGCAACAGCGACGGGATTTCCCGAACACTATTATCCCCAGTCAGTACTAGCAACAGCCTTAAAAAAATATTTTTTAGCGATGGATCTAGATTTTGATCTCGAAACTATTGATCGCTTTTTTACCAATGTCAAAATCAAGGGACGCTATTTTACTTTTCCTCTCGATTCTTTCTATGATCCCCCTGGAATAGAGGAAGTAGCCAACACAGCTATTACTCAATGCCTTAATGTTATTGAAAATACCGTTACCAAGTTATTAGATCAAGCAGCGATCGCACCTCAAGATATTTCTCAACTTACAGCTACCACGTTAATTGCTGCTACTCCTGGACTAGATGCTCGCTTAATCAATCGTATTCCGTTTGCTCCCGATATCAAACGGATGGCACTAACGGGTGTGGGCTGTATGGGTGGCGCATTTGGTTTAGCTCGTGTTGCCGACTATCTCAAGGGACATCCTGCCGATTCTTCGGTGTTGTTTGCGATGGAACCATCTTCGGGACTGTGGCAAGGTTCACTACAAAGAGATTTAACTCGCATGATCGAGCAATTACCCGAACAGCCTCAAGTATACAGCGATATCATCATGACCATTGTAACGGCTGCTCTGTTTGGGGATGGTTCGGCAGCAGTATTAATGGTAGGAGAAGATCATCCTTTAGCTCAACCAGGTCAACCCCGTATCATTGACAGTCGCTCGATTATCCTACCCAATACAGTACATCTGATGGGTATGGATTTGGTGGATACTGGCACACGCAATATTCTGCGTCCAGAAGTAGCCGATTATGTCAGAGTCGCTCTCCACAAAACCATCGATCCTTTACTGGAAGCCCATAATCTCTCCACCGACGAGATTGCTTGCTGGATGGTTCACCCTGGAGGCCCGAAAATTATAACGGCAGTTCAAGAAGAGTTTGGACTTGATAAGCAGTTATTACAAGGAAGCTGGCAGGCTTTAGCCGAAATTGGCAATATATCCTCGCCAACGGTGCTTTATATCCTCGATCAAGCTTTAGCAGGAGAACAGCCCTCCGCAGGTTCTTATGGCTTGTTGCTAGCCATGGGACCTGGTTTTTCTCAAGAAGCAATTTTATTGCAATGGTAGAGAACATCAATATTAAATAGATTTATTTTCTTGGAATCAACCAGAAATAAATTTTTTGAGCAATAGCAACTGTTTAATTTATGTCTTCAAGTTGATGAATTTTAAAGAAGGAAACTATCTATGCTAACTAAATATATCTTTCTGGGGATTGTAGCTGTGGTAATCATCCAAAGATTGATAGAAGTACGTTTAAGCGATCGCCATGCCAGAGAAATTCTTCAGCGTGGTGGTAAAGAACACGGAGATAATTTACTCGGTTTGGTTAAAGCACTCCAAGTTAGCTGGTGGCTCGCCATGATTGCCGAGGTTTGGTATTTCGACCGTCCTTTTATTCCCGTGTTAGC
>CAYMWC010000431.1:0-2957 GCA_964393695.1 uncultured Pleurocapsa sp. | reverse complement strand
TCAGAAGTCAGAAGTCAGAAGTCAGAAGTCAGAAGTCAGAAGTCAGAAGTCAGAGATAAGGTAATTGTTCCTAATTCCTAGTTCCTCGAACAGTTATCTAAAAAACAAAAAATTACTGGTTTCAAAATAGCTTAAAAATTAAGAATTAAATCATGAATCATAACCACTACGACATTGTTGTTATCGGCGCAGGCCCTGCTGGCTCAACTTTATCCACTCTTTTAGTTCGACAAGGATATCGAGTCTTACTGCTCGAACGAGAAAAGTTTCCCCGTTTTCATGTTGGCGAATCTCTGCTACCAACAACGCAGCGAATCTGGGAAAAGCTAGGTATTGCCGAACCAATGCAACATCTTGGTCATACATTTAAATATGCTGGGGAGTTCCGTATTGGACTAGATCCTCGTAAATCGGACTATGAATATAGCACTAATCGTTTTAACAACATTCCCAGGCAAAAGCTACAAGAGCGTCCTTATGCTTATCAAGTAGAACGTAGCGAATTTGATTTGTTTCTCCTCAATCATGCTCGCCAACAAGGAGTGACTGTTTATGAAGAAGCAACCGTAAAGGAAGTCTTGTGGGAAGGCGAGCAAGCAACTGGTATTCGTTGGCGAACCAAGGATGGAATGGAGTATTCTACTCAGGTTGAATGTGTGGCTGATTGTTCGGGACGACACGCTTTGATTGCCAGAAACAAAAAATTACTAATTCCTCACCCACAAATCAAAACCTCCGCCGTATTTGGTCATTTCAAGGGAGTTACCCGCGATTCAGGTATCCGCCAAGGTTACTTTAATGGCTATTTTATTGAAAATGGTTGGTTTTGGTTTATTCCCCTGAGTTCAGATATTATGAGTGTCGGAGTAGTGATGAATGAACCAGAAACAAATGACTGGAGTCAGCGAAGTCCTGAAGAAATTCTCTTTACTTACATCAATCGCTATCAGTTTATCCGAGACAGGTTCGAGAATGCGGAACAAGTGTCTAAAATTCGGATGTTGCGAGGCTTACCATATAGTTCAAAACAGACTGTTGGCAATGGTTGGATTTTGGTAGGAGATGCCAATTTCTTCGTCGATCCACTTTACTCGTCTGGTGTGCATATCGCTTTTCATTCAGCCGAAAAAGCAGCCGAAGCGATCGCCATATTCTTGCAGAGTCAACGAGACTTAAAACCTTTCAAGCAATACGAACAGTGGAGCAAAAAGTATCAGTTTCATGTGTTTAAGACTATGAGTTTATTGTACGAGATGCTTAAAGACCGAGTGGCGATGGAAACCTATATCAAACTATCGGGCAAATATAGTAACCATTGGAACAATCCTATTTTACGAAGGGTAAACGCCTGGGGAACTGGACATTTTGATAAATTTCATTTGGCACTCTATAGCAGTTGGACGTTTAGCTTTCTTTTAATTGCAATTGGCAAAATTCGCCAAAAGTTAGGCATAGCTGGTTGGGATACCCATACAGAATTTTGTTCAGAACCACCGCTACAAATTCCTAAATCAGCGGAACTTTTGCAAAATAGCCAGGATAATCAAGCTCAATCGCCTACTCCAGTTAATGATGTTAATTATCTGGATCGTTGGGTAGTTCCTAGTGATTATGCTGATGAAAATAGTTCTTTTGCCAAGCAAACTACTTCAGAACCAGTCTCTACTAAGTAATTAATAAAATCGCTTGCTCTTCAAAATGGAATGAGTTTTACAGACTTAAACTACTCAAACTCATTCCATAAACTGCTAATAATATGATACCAAAATCATGCTTCAAATTTATTACCGAATTTTAATTTCAGCCAGAGAAAATTATGGGCTTGGACTAATTTTTTGGCGTTGGTTACTATTTTTACCGTTGTTTTTACTATTTACTCATTGCACTTTGTTTTTAGATCGGATATTTTTTCCTCAATACCGCCAGGTTCAAGTCAAGAAACCGATATTTATTATTGGCAATCCTCGCAGTGGTACTAGTTTTTTACATACTTTAGTTACTGAATCTGAAGATTTTGTCTCGTTTAAAACCTGGGAAATATTTTTTCCCTCTTTAACAGCAAGAGTTATAGTCAGACCAATTATTAATTTTTTAATTCGTCACCAACTCACTCAGCTTGTACCTGAAGAGACAGGTCATGGATTGTATTTAGATCGCGTAGAACACGATGAATTTTTATTTATTCATCAACTCGATACGCAGTTTTTATTATTACTTTCTCCTTTAGGTTTTGACGATCGCGAGTATCCCGAACTACGACTTTATGACCAACAGCCCGATGCTCGTCGTTATAGCTCGGCAAGGTTTTTTCAAGAATGCTTAAAGCGACAGATTTATTACAGTCAAAAAACACAAGTGGTCGCTCATATTCATTTTTCTACTTGTCGGATTAAAACTTTACTAGAAATATTTCCCGATGCCAAGTTTATCTATCTAGCTCGCTCTCCTTATGACACTATACCTTCTCATCTGACCCTAGAATATAACATTTTTAAAAATCAGAATAGATTAGATAATATTTCTCCAGAAAAACTCCAACGCTATTTTCAACGCAGATATCAATACGATATTGAACTATATCGTTATTTTTATGAATTACACCAACAAAACCAAATACCTTCAGAAAATATCATGACCCTATCTTATCAATCACTTTGTTCGGATTTAGAGACTAGTTTTAAGCAAATAGTTGATTTTACGGCAATCAAACCCAGTCAAAAATTACAGCAAGCAATTAAACAACAAGCAATTAAAAAATACAAACGCAAACACAAAATTATCAATTTACAACAATTTGGTTTGAGCAAAGCACAAATAAATCGAGATTTTGACTTTGTTTTTGAAGCGTTTGACTTCGATAATTCCCAATCAAATATAACTGCCTAGTACCGCTACGCAGAAGTCAGAGGTCAGAGGTCAGAGGTCAGAGGTCGGAGGTCAGAGGTCAGAAACTTCTA
>CAYMWC010000430.1:0-2965 GCA_964393695.1 uncultured Pleurocapsa sp. | reverse complement strand
CACCATAATAAATTTGTCCGTCCACTAAATCGAAGATTCCCTTTGCCCGAACTACCTCACCATAAGCACCTTGGGTAAGTTCCAGCCAAAAAGTAGCCAGACTATCAAAATCCAAAATTTCCCCTGTCAAAACCCCCCGATGAATCTGTAAAGCTTTGGTTGGCTTAGTTATGCTATTTCCTGGAACAATTTCATCCGCCCAAGTGGTAAATTCTGTGTTTTCGGCATGGTGAGAAATTATCGCTACTCGATGAGAGTTCAGTCTTGTTAGTAAAGGTTCGATTCCTGACAAGTCTAAATACCAGGGGATTTCGACATAGGTTATGGTTTTATTTGATCCTGTCAATAACGCGGCTTCTTCCCCTGTCTGGTAAATTTTGAGTTGAGGATATTCACTTTGCAGATAAATCGTATCAATGGGTACTGAATCGGTTTTGGGACTGAAATAGCCTACAGGTTTATTGGTTTGGGCTATTTGTTGATGAATCCAGTGGGTTTTACCCACCCCTGGGGGACTGGCTACAGCAATAATCATAACAAGAGTTTTTGATAACGATTATCATTATACTCAAAAGTCGAAATTGTGTCGTGGGAAAATTTGAAGTTAGTGGTTGATTATTTCCAAATCGAAATCAGTTGCAGACATTTTCGCTAACTGTTTGAGCAAAATTGGTTCGGGTATAATAATGCTTGGCGATCGCATTTATTAATCTCCGTAAACTTATCGGTTTTATAAATAAAATAGCTACCTATTTCATTAACAGAGGTGGCATATATTCCACAACTAGCATAGTAGCATAACCACCATAAGAGGCACCCATAATAGCAATTTTACTGCGATCGCTAATACTTTCACTAACGAGCCAGTTTACCCCATCAATCAGGCGATCGCGCACTTTAAATCCTTTGAATACATGATTGTGTAAACTCTTTAAAAATCAACAAAAAAGATTGAGTTATGATAATGCATAACTCGCACATAGTAAAAAAATGGTAGCTAATAAATCTACTGCAACTACTCCACCTTTAGAAAATGGCGATCACTTGAATCGTTATGAGTTTGAACGGCGTTATGCTGCGATGCCTCACCTCAAGAAAGCGGAATTGATTGAAGGAATAGTCTATATGCCAGCAGCTTTACGTTTTAGAAGTCACGGTCAACCTCATGCAAATATAATTGGCTGGTTGTGGTTTTATACAATTGCCACTCCAAAAGTGGAATTAGGAGACAATCCTACTGTTCGGTTAGATTTAGACAACGCACCTCAACCCGATGCAGTGCTGATGATTGATGGTGGACAAGCTAAAGTTAGTAGCGATGATTATATTGAAGGCGCACCAGAATTAGTTGTGGAAATTGCAGCCAGTAGTGCTGCTTATGACTTATATGATAAAAAACGAGCCTATAGACGCAATGGCGTACAAGAATATCTAGTCTGGCGAGTATACGATCACGAATTTGATTGGTTTGCTTTAGAAGCAGGAGAATATATTAAACTCGAAACAGACGAAGCAGGAATTATTCGTTCTAGGGTGTTTCCTGGTTTGTGGTTAGCCATACCTCAATTACTATCAGGAAAGATGACTGAAGTATTAGCAGTGTTGCAACAAGGATTAAATTCAACCGAACATCAGGAGTTTATCCAACGTCTTGCTAATTAGTTTTGAGTTAATTGGAGATGCGATCACCAGTACGGGTTTGAACGGGGTAAATTGCGATCGCTGTTCTTGCAATCGACTACTTTAGTGACTGCATTAAAAGTTAAAAAGCAATAATAATTATTTAACCAACCTAGATAAATAGGATTCACCCAAATAATCTATTTATGAGAATAATAATCATTATTATTTAAAACCTATAAAATCAAGTATTTTTCCTAATTATTTAATAATCGCTATTGAGAAATATTAAAAAAAGAGATGAGTTAATACCCATCTCGATAAATAGCACGCCAATCAATTAACGAAACGCAGGATTATGACGAATTAAACTCATAAACTCCTGACGGGTTTTGGCATCATCAGCAAACACACCTCTTACCGCACTGGTAGAAGTCCAAGAACCTGGTTTTTGTACTCCTCGCATTGGAGGGTGTTGGGTAGTGGTTAGTTTAGGTAATTTATTATCGATCTTTTCAACCTGGTTAGGTTCGGACTTAGCTAAGGTCATAAATTTGAATTAGTTTAAATTAAACAGTAACGGAAGTAGCCAAGCAGTCGTTTAACTGTTGGCGGAGTTTATCGGTATCCAAATGACGACCGATAAAGACTAGCTGGTTAACAGGAGGAGTGGACCAAGATTCGGACTTGATATCATGCCGCTGTCCGCAGAGTTGGAATATGTGACGTAATTGGCTTCCCGCAAACCAAACAATTCCTTTAGCACGAAATACTTCTAGGGGAAGTCCTTCGTTTAAAAACTTTTGAAATTTATAGACATCCAAGGGTTTATTACTTTGAAAGGACATGGATACAAAACCATCGGCTTCTAGGTGATGGGAATGATGGTGATGATGTTCGTGGTGTTCTTGTTCAAGGTAGCTATCTGTCTGAGTAAATCCTACATCTAAGATTAAGGGTAGAGGAACTTGGGCATATTGGGTATGAATAATTCTGGGATTTTGTTTGATAGATGCAATATAGGTTTCTAAAGGTTTCTAATGCGGTTAATTGTTCTCTATCTGTTAAATCAGTTTTATTCAACAAGAGAATATCCCCATAGGCAATTTGCTTATATGCCACCTCGCTATCAAAGTGTTCTGGGGTAAAAGTTTCCGCATCAATTAAGGTAATAACCGAGTCAAGGTGCGTAAAATCCCGAAAATCCGAACCCACAAAAGTTAAAATAATCGGTAAAGGGTCAGCTACACCAGTAGTTTCGATAATCAAACGCTCTACTTTTTCTTCTCTAGCTAAGATTCGTTTTACTGCTTCTATCAACCCTTCATTAATTGTGCAGCAAATA
>CAYMWC010000429.1:0-2974 GCA_964393695.1 uncultured Pleurocapsa sp. | reverse complement strand
GCCTCCTGAATTAGTTCAATCTGCTATAGAATCTGCTGCGATTGCTACTTACCATTTCATCTTTTCTTCCTGCTGGAGACTCTCGGCCTTGCTTTCCTGTTTACATTTAATATACTAAAATATGATGGATGACTGAGCGTGCTTACAAATATCGATTTTTACCCACTATCGAGCAAGAAAATCTCTTGCAACGAACAATGGGCTGTGTACGTTTGGTCTATAACAAAGCGTTGGCGACTAAAACTCAAGCCTGGTATGAAAGACAAGAGAGGATTGATTACAAACAAACCTCTAGTCTGTTGACCAGTTGGAAAAAAACCAAAGATTTGGATTTTCTCAATGAAGTTAGCTGCGTACCGTTGCAACAATGTCTGAGACATTTGCAAAAGGCTTTTGCCAACTTCTGGGGTAAACGTGCCAAGTATCCGAGGTTTAAAGTCAAACGCAATGGCGGTTCGGCTGAATTTACTAAGTCGGCTTTTAAGTTCCAACATGGTAAATTGTGGCTGGCAAAGTGCAAAGAACCATTGAATATAATCTGGTCTAGGCTTTTGCCCGATGGGTGTAGTCCTTCTACCGTTACAGTCAAACTCGAACCATCGGGTAGGTGGTTTGTTTCTCTGTTGGTAGACGACCCAACTGTTCAGCCCTTGCCCCCAACTGACAATAAGGTTGGTATTGACGTTGGCATCTCTAGTCTGCTGACTACCAGTGACGGACAAAAGATAGCCAATCCAAAGCATTTTAATCGGCTGTATCAAAAGCTAAAGAGTGCGCAAAAGGAACTGAGTCGGAAAACCAAAGGCTCTAGTAACCGACATAAAGCGCGACTTGCAGTAGCTAAAATACACGCCAAAATTAAAGATGCCCGTACTGATTTCCTGCATAAGTTGACTACGGATTTGGTTAGAACTAATGGCATAATCGCCATTGAGGATCTTGCTATCAGAAATATGGTTCGTAACCACAAGCTGGCTCGTAGTATTAGCGATGCTGCCTGGGGCGAAATGTTTCGTCAGCTTGAGTATAAGTGTGATTGGTACGGGAGAAACTTGGTCAAAGTTGACCGATTTTTTCCTAGCAGTAAAAGATGTCACCATTGCGGGTTTGTGATGGACAAAATGCCTTTGGCTATTCGCATTTGGGATTGTCCTAGCTGTAAGACAGCAGGCATTGATAGAGACATCAATGCTAGTCAAAATGTACTCGCTGCGGGACTCGCAGTGATTGTCTGTGGAGCGGACGTAAGACCTAATAACCATAATGTTAGTGGGTAGTTGCGAAAAACCCGTAAGGGAAGGAAACAGAAACCTAAGTCGTGAGTCTTAGGAATCCCTCGCTGGAGAGCGACGGGAGGATGTCAATGAAGACTTAAACCACAAAGTACCAGAAAACAAAACTTCTATCTCTATTGACTGGCATATAGAGGATGTACAGGATATTGCCAAAGAAAAGTTCAATAAAAACCTTTCTGATGAAGATGCCTTTGAAGTTTTAGAGTTCGTTGAAGATAACCATGATGCTTGTGTTGGTATTAATTGGGATGTTATCTACTGTGCCATTGAAACACTAGAACAATCAAACTTTAAATAAGGAAAATAAATAATGACCCTTGAGCCTCAACAGCGGAGTCCTAAAGGATACCGCTCCGCATATGGAATAAGCTCGGGAAACCCGAGCATTTCCTCCGCTCAAAACACCAAGAAATATACTTTCACCGTGGAAGTATATATAGACGAACTTACTACAACCTATCTAGAAACAATGGAAACAAATGAGCCTGACAGCTTGAAATCAATGATTGAGGCGAGGAAACGCCCCCGTTCAGGGGGCTTGTTCCACTCGCCTGTTGAGCATGAATGCCACTGGATAGAGGGAAGTGGGCTGTACGTGAGAGAAATTAAAGAAGTTACCGAAGTTTTGCCCTCCTAGAAAACCAAAGGGCCATGATTTCTGCTTGATGGAAATCACAGCGATCGCACTTACTAATCTTTCAAACGCTCCAGTTCGCGTTGGCTAATAATCCAAGCGAAGCAGAAATCAAAATTAAGCACATCATTAGCACTTGGCGATCGCGCTCTAAAACTGAAAGAAAATCCAGATGACGAACACTATACTTATTCCTCTATCAAAGCTATATAAATACAAAGCAATGACCACTAAAATTGGCAATACGAAACTTGTTTACAATCGCTTTAATAATTACTATAAATGGCAATTAAAACCAGATCATTTATTCTCAGATAAATTCTATGTCACTGCTGAAGGATATGAGACCTTTGATATGTTTGATGACGATATTTATCTTCAGGATCTTATTAATGAGAATCAAGTCAGTGAAACGTTTATGGAATTTCTAAATCAAGAAATCGACGAAGCTTTCCATGATTATCAGAAAAATTCTGATTTATCAATGAGAGATAGAACGAAAATTGTGAGAAGTGCAATCATTAGTAAACTAAATACTTTAAATCTTGAGGAGGTAATCATTAAGTGACCACTAAATATTTAATCGATATACCTAATTTAGACCCTTCAAAACCTTGGATTGTAATTAAAGAATGTGACACTAAAGATAAAGCTATTTCTTTCACTAAAAAAACTTGGGGTGCAGAAAACGGCTATCTATGTTTAATATCCCATGATGGTGAATACTTTAATATTGATGTGCCAAATCCTAATTACACAGGTCAGCTTTTGGGTAAGAGGATTCTTTCCCAAAACGCGACGTATAATAATCAGTTCTTAACTGTAGAAGGTTTTTATCATAAAGCTGATGCTCTAAATTTTGCTCAAGAGAACTATCAAACAAATGACGATGGTTATATAAGCTTAATTTCTAGAGTTTAAGGGCTGATTTTTACGTTTAATAACGAAGTGTATGCTAAAGCATTTGCGAAGCTTATCCTAAAGGACTAGCTTCGCGTCGTCCTTTAGGATAAATCTACCTAAATAATTTAAGTTGATTAACCTC
>CAYMWC010000428.1:0-3024 GCA_964393695.1 uncultured Pleurocapsa sp. | reverse complement strand
TTTTCAATCTCCTTTTCTGTCTAGCTTTGGGAATTTAGATGCGTTAGCCCTGGGGGCAGGGGAACTTGCTAAGAAATTTACAGCAGAAGCGATCGCAAACATGGAGGAATTGCGTAAAAAGATTGTTGAGAAGTTGCAAGGCTGAGTACCTGAAAGAAGGTAGGCGAAATTTAGAACCATCGGCAATCCACACATTCTCAAGCCGAGAAAGAGCAAATTTGTAAATTATCTCTTGACTAATTGCTTTCTTGCTTAACTTCTCACCAATGGAGATTATCAGCTTGATCGAGGATAAACTTTTTGGCAAGCTGGTAATAGTTCTTTTTTCGCCAGATAATCCTGAATTTGGCTAACGTTAAAGTGGCAGATATCTTTGGCTACTTCATGAATGTTGAGGTTTTGAAATAATTTGTCAGTCATAGCTTCTCGCATTAGACCTAAAATCTGTGGTTGGGCCACTAAGATCAATTGTCTTGCTCGATTGGTTTGAATAATGTCGAGCATCGCGCTGCTAATCTTACTGGCAAACCTTTTTTCAAATTCCAGCTCATGGTTTTGACGATGGTCATCGTAGCTATGAGCTTGACCGCTAGTACCTCGGTTGCGTCCAGTTTTTGTATTTGCCCAAAGCTCTTGACCGTGAAGTTCTTGGGTAGGATCTACCAAACCTTCATGTTCGATTAAATTGGGGCTAGATTCGTATTCCGATGTTGCTGCTGAATCTAAGGTGAAAAAACGCGCTTGAGTTCCATTAATAACTGCAACGGCAAATTTAGTCATATTGACCTCTTGCACACACTCTTTATACTTTAATCCTATCAAAAGAATGATATTTTGCTTGACAATTAATAATAAAGCTTAAAGTATCTCTTTTCCCCACGACATCCTGATATTTTCTGTATATGTATAAATTTTGGCACGACACTAAAATCAACTTAATCGATACTCCTGGTCATGTAGACTTTTCTGTAGAAGCCTTAAGGGAGAAATTAAATTAGTTAGTTTTCACCCCAAGCAATGCCTCCAGTACGACGAGGATCGGCAGCAGCAATCAAACCATTAGTAGGACTCCACATAGCAGCTTGAACTCCTCCAAAATACATGGAAAGTCCCTCAAATTGACGACTGGTCAAATTTAGTGCCTCCACATTTAACCCAGTTTCAAAAGCGATCTCAGGAGTATCGTTAAAAACTTGAAAGTGCAATCTAGGATGAGATATTGCTTGTTCTAAAGGCAGATCTAAACTAATAAAATTAAATAAGACTTGGGCGATCGCAGTAGTAATACGGGATGCTCCAGGAGAACCAATTGCTAGTACCGTGCCATCTTGATGCCGACAGACTGTAGGTGCCATATTGGAAGT
Source organism: uncultured Pleurocapsa sp. (assembly GCA_964393695.1). Taxonomy (GTDB): domain Bacteria; phylum Cyanobacteriota; class Cyanobacteriia; order Cyanobacteriales; family Xenococcaceae; genus Waterburya. Next base: position 1,660 of record CAYMWC010000428.1, on the reverse strand, counting down.
GAGACGAGTACCTGGAGACAAGTCGTGTAAACCTTGAGGATGTAACTCAATTTCACCTAAAGAATTATTCAGCCACAAACCAGTACCTCCAGCCATTACCCCTGAACCATATCCAGAAGAAGCAGAGATCGAACAAGCCAAACCATCACTATCTACTGCCGAGATGTGAATGGTGGAGGGAGATTTAGTTAACTGTTGCCAATCATCTTTAGCTGCTATTGACAGTAAACGGGCTGCTTCTCCCTCGATTACTGAGTCACTTGCTCCTTCTAAATAGTTACTGCGATATTGCAATACTGCCTGTTGAATCTCGGCTATTTCTTTTACTATTTTGGCGTTCCATTCGTGTCGCGATCGCAACGCACTTCGCCAAGGGCGAGATCGCTTATCGATTAACAACAGCATTGCTGCCAAACAAGTTCCACCTATTGCTGGAGAAGGATTAGTAACAACTGACCAATCTCCAAAATCAATTACAATTGGCGATCGCTCTATCGGTCGATAGTGAGCTAAATCTTCAAAAGTAAGCAATCCCTGATTGGCTTGAATTTCGGCTGTAATTTTTGCTCCTAACTCGCCACGATATAAAACATCTACTCCGCCTTCGGCGATAAGTTGTAAACTCTGAGCCAGTTCGGGAAGTCGAACTATATTTCCTAACTGTAAATGGCTACCATTAGCTTTGTGGATAACTCGATAACTATCGGGATGCCAACCAAAAATAACTTGATGAGTATAGGAAAAATATTCCGCCGCCACTGAAGAGAGAGGAAAGCCTCTAGTTACCTGCTGTTGTGCGGGAGCAACTATTTCTGACCAAGGAAGATTGCCATATTTTTCCGCCGCCAAACTCAATCCAGCAAATATGCCAGGGGTAGCCACAGAACCATAACCCACCATCGTACTCGTACCTCCACCGTAAGCAAAAAATGCTTCTTTCATGCCACTACCAAACTCGATCAAATTCAATCCTCGTCCAGGCATCTCTGCATAGGCATCGATGAGAATCGGCTTTTCTCCTTCACGCCAAATAGTAATGAAACCGCTAGCGCCAGGAGCGATAATTCCTAAGTTAGTACACATGGAGCTAATAGTTGCAGCAATGGCTGCATCAACCGCATTACCTCCGCGATTAGCTACGACAGCACCAGCATCGACTACAATTTGAGCATCCGAAGCAATGATAACTTTTAGTGGCATATACAACTAGCGATCGATGTTTTTTAGAATCATACCCCAGAGCTTTGAGCAAAATACGAGCATGATTAATTTTGTAGACTGTGTGTTGTCCTCTGGTCGTCAATTTGTTGAGTGATTTTTATTCTGCTTCAGTTAACTCAACAATATATTTCTTGGACATCGATTTATGGTAAACGCATTGTCCCTTATTCTACTAAAATCAACCATCATTCATTAATTGACAAAGCACTAGCTTGGGCTAAAACTAGGAAATCTGAGAAGATTGACCAACTAATCCTCACAGGTTCTTCAAACTATTGTCCTATTTTCAAAATAAAGCGACCTAGTAGTGCGACAAGATTGTTTTGAGGGGTAATGTTCGTAATCAAGTAGTGAGGTTATTGGAGTAGTGGAGTGCTTGAAGTAGTTTACTTCTCTATCTCCTAACAATTCACAGTACTTTTGCTGCCGCAGGATGTCA
>CAYMWC010000427.1:0-3027 GCA_964393695.1 uncultured Pleurocapsa sp. | reverse complement strand
ATACTCAAATGCCCCTTACTCTGCTTATGTTTAGCTTGTAGGGGCATTTGTTTTTTACTTATTTTTACTAAATCATCTCAAAAAAAGTATCATTTAATTCATATCCAAACATTTGCGCCATTAACTTTAAGCGTGATCGCGCTGGGATATTTTGCTTTTGTAACCAGTCTGACAAAACAAAAGTCTTATTCATAACAAACAACTCTAAAGCTTCGGGATTAAAGAGAACACCTTCGCTGCGATTAAATTGATGAGGGACTAACATCGCTGCATAACGAACCAATTCTCCTGTTTTCCAGTTTAATAAAAACGGCAGCCAAGGATAAATAGAGTCTAGTCTGACAAACCAAAGTCTAATCTCTGGTATTTCTGATAATTCACGAGGATCATTAACTTCTCGCTGATAATTAATCACAAACTGTAACTGCTGTTCATAATTGTCAATTTTTTGTTTTATTAGCAAAGAGGAAATTTGCTCTTTAGTAGCAGATACATCCAAGTTAATTATTGTTCGGGTATCTAAACTTATTTTTATCGTCACAATAAATATTACAGATAGAGAAACTATGGCAAAAATTTTATTAAGCTAAATTTAACTTTACTAAATTTCTGGTTAGACATCTGTCTATATTTTAAGTTAAAGTGGTAATGACTATGTATAAGTTCAAATCTATCAAGCCTCGCCTATGAAAACTCCAGAGGCACGCCAAACACCAATAAATTCTCTAGAAGATGCTTTAGCTCGTTGCCAGGAATTGGGCATGAGAGTCAGTCGTCAGCGTCGTTACATTTTAGAGTTGCTGTGGGAGAATGATAATCATCTGTCTGCTAGAGAAATATATGATTTACTTAACCAACAGGGCAAAGAAATTGGTCATACGTCAGTGTATCAAAACCTTGATGCTCTATCTGCTGGTGGCATAATTGAGTGTGTTGAGCGTTCTGACAGCAGATTGTACGGTAATATTAGTGATTCTCACAGTCATCTTAACTGTTTGGATACCAATCAGATTATTGATCTACAAATTGAGCTACCAGAATCAATAATTCAAAAGATCGAAGCAGAAACAGGAGTTACTATTACCGACTATCGAATTGATTTTTTCGGTTACAAAAATAAAAATTATCTTAAAATTGAATAAAAAATTATTTAATGCTGCTGAAACTTATATTTTTTTAACTAACTTTTGTAAGCAGAAGCCATCAAAAACTTGTGTTCCTTGTTACTGAAATGAGAGAATATGAATTCCTTCTTTTGGCTCTTAATTAGTACAAGTCAACTGTAAATCCTACTAGCCTCCAAACTGAATCACATAAATCTCTAGTGTAATTTACATTAAGCGTGATTTTAGGGATTGATTAGGCAAAAATAAACAATAATTAGGTTTTTGTACCTTTGTGATGCAACATTTTAAGATCATTAGCAACTGCAAACGCTAAGATAAAAAAAGAACCTTAAACTACAAAACAGCAGAGCAAAACACCCCTCTTGGTAATTATTTAAGAATAATAATATGGTTCAGACCCCTATCGACAAAAAAGTATCCAAATTAGAAAAATTAAAAGAGCGAAGTAACTTTTTACGAGAACCTCTGTTAACAGAACTGCAACAAGACACGACGCATTTTAGCGAAGATGCAGTCCAAATTTTGAAATTTCATGGCTCTTACCAGCAAGATAACCGCGATAATCGGGTCAAGGGGCAAGAAAAAGATTACCAAATGATGTTGCGTACTCGCAGTCCGGGGGGATTTATTCCGCCAGAGCTATATTTAGTTTTAGATCAGCTATCGGAGCAGTATGGCAATCACACGCTTAGGGTAACTACTCGGCAAGGATTCCAAATTCATGGGATTTTGAAAAAAAATCTCAAAGAGGTCATTAAAAGTATTTTAAACAGTATGGGTTCTACCTTGAGTGCCTGTGGAGATGTTAATCGTAATGTCTTGTCACCTCCAGCACCATTCAAGAACAAACCTGAGTATCAGTATGCTTTTGAATACGCTAATAATATTGCCGATTTATTAACCCCTCAAAGTGGTGCTTATTACGAAATTTGGTTGGATGGAGAAAAAGCTATTAGTGCTGAAGAAGCACCAGAAGTGAAAGCTGCTAGACAAAGTAAAGGCAGAGGCATGATTGTTGAAGGTAGTCCCGAACCGATTTATGGTGAGCATTTTATGCCCCGTAAGTTCAAAATTTGCCTTACTGTACCTGGAGATAATTCTCTTGATGTTTATACCCACGATATTAGTTTAGTGGTGATGACTAATAAAAAAGGGGAACTTGAGGGCTTTAATGTTCTAGCTGGAGGTGGCTTAGGTCGTACCCATAACAAAGAAGAAACTTTTGCGCGGACTTCTGATGAACTTGGCTATGTAGATAAAGAAGATGTCTATGATCTAGTTAAGGCAATTGTTGCTACTCAAAGAGATTATGGCGATCGCACTAATCGTCGTCATGCCAGAATGAAATATTTAATTCATGACTGGGGTGTCGAAAAATTTAAAGCCAAAGTTGAGTCATATTTTGGCAAAGAACTGAAACCTTTCAAAAATTTACCCCCCTGGCAGTATCAGGATTTTCTCGGTTGGTATGAACAGGGTGACAATAACTGGTTTTTTGGTATTTCTGTGGAAAACGGACGGGTTAAAGACGAAGGTGCAGTGCAGCTAAAAACAGCCCTAAGAGAGATTGTGCAACAGTTAAATGTGCCCATGCGCCTCTCTGCTAATCACAATATTATTCTGTATGAAATTCCCACTGACCAGAAAGAAACAGTAGAAACTATCTTAAAAAATCGAGGTATAGAGACTAATCCTGACGAAATAGAGCCTCTAACTCGCTATTCTATGGCTTGCCCAGCTTTACCTACTTGTGGGTTAGCTGTTACTGAATCCGAACGAGTTTTACCAGGAATTGTTGACCGTATCAGAATATTATTGAATAAACTAGGAATGGTAAACGAACACTTTGTGATTCGGATGACTGGGTGTCCCAACGGTTGCGCTCGTCCCTACATGGCAG
>CAYMWC010000426.1:0-3038 GCA_964393695.1 uncultured Pleurocapsa sp. | reverse complement strand
CTTAGTTAGTATCTCACAATAATAGTCGGTTTACTTACGCCCAAATGTACTAGTGTTAAAGGTCGAGCAATATTCATAAGTAATTTCTGGCAACTTGACGGGCGCAAGCCTTGCGTCCCTACTATTATTTACGAGCCGATTAAGCTTGTACGCATTTAAATTGTCTATGATGACCTTAGACAATAAACCATTAAACTCTCTCCCTGTCTCTTTATCACCCGTCACCCCGTCAATCTCAAGCAACAAATTAAATACCTGACAGCTTACTATTAATCTCCTAATCTAATTTTGTACGGCTATACTAACCAATAATCCTCGTTTAATCATGTAGAACAGTAACTTTTCGACTTCGGGGACATTTACATCACTAAATTCTTGTTTTAAAGTTAAAGCGATCGCCTCAAAAGAACGATGACCATTACATTTAGTTAGTATTGCTACAGCAGTAGAATTTAGCGCGATCGCACCTTCAGGAAATAATAACCAGTGTTCCTGTCTTACATCACTCCAATGCAAACGAACACCAGCAGCAAAACCAAGATAATCGAGAGTATAAATTTGCTTTTCTTCTGTCATTAACCGTTAGTCAGTCAGCGATTGCAATCGCTGTCTCAAAGTACAAATCGTCTGAAGACTAGTAAGGGACTTGCGTTAAGATAAGCTACCATTTTTATAATTACTTCTAATTTAATTTTGTTTTTTGATCGGTGAAAAAAGATGTCTATTACTATCAATCTTAAAACTTTCACAGATAAAATAAGCGATCGCGATTTTGAAAGATTATGTGCTGATAATCCCGAAACTAAGTTTGAAACCACAAAAGAGGGAAAATTAGTTGTTATGTCGCCCACAGGAAGTCTTACAGGACAAAAAAATGCCGATTTAATATATCAAGTTCAAGCTTGGAATCGTCAAACTAAATTGGGAATATTATAAGCTACCGTTCAATCTCTGGATTCTTGTAAGCGAGTTTCGCCTCGCTCAATGGCATCTAATTGACTCCAGAGTAAATCGCATTTAAATGCTAAAGCCTGAACCGCTTGTTCTTGGGCATGGCGAGTTAGACAATGTTTTAAAACTAAATTGAGAGCATAGCGAGCATCACGGGGAGCTTGTTTAAGGCGTACTCGAAAATATTCAAACCCAGCAGGATCGATCCAAGGGTAGTGAGACTCTAAAGCTGCTAATCTTACCTGAATCGCGCCTGGGCCAAACAGTTCAGTGAGAGAAGAAGCGATCGCGATAATCCATGACTGAGTGCGACAAAAATTGACATAAGCATCGACTGCATAGCGCACACCAGGTAAGACATACTGTTCATTTAGTATTTCTACACGAGATAACCCTACAGCTTCACCCAATTTCAGCCAAGCTTCAATACCTCCTTCTGTTCCCTTTCGTCCATCATGATCGATTATTCGCTCGATCCATTCTCGTCGGACTTCTCTGTCGGGACAGTTTGCCATAATAGCAGCATCCTTAAGGGGAATACTTTTTTGATAATAAAAACGATTGGCTGCCCAAAGTCTTATTTCTGAAGGGGTTAATAAACCCTCGTTCATTCTCTTATGAAAAGGGTGTAGATCGTGATAGCGAGATTTCTGGGCATAAAGCATCGCTTCAAATTCCTCTGTTGTCCAGGGTGTTTGCTCTTGTTGTTGCTTGACTATTTGCACCATGTTGTTTCTCGTTGTAAATAGATAGACACAATTAAACTAAATCACGTTCAAAAATGTGAATCAACTAAGACCTTTGAATTCCTTTACGGGCAAACGGCCATTTGCCCCTACTCCTGATTCCTGTAAGGGCAGTTCGCGAACTGCCCCTACTAATTACAATTCAATTGTCAATCCGTCATAACCAACTTCCATCCCTGCTGCTTCAACCATTTGGCGTTCTTGGGAATTAGGAATCAAGATCGGATTGGTATTGTTGATATGGATAAAAATTTTGCGCGCACAAGCTAATTTAGAGAGAGAAATTAAACTGCCATCGTCTCCCGAAAGGGGTAAATGTCCCATTGTGAGGGCTGTGCGGGTTGAATTTCCCAGCTTGAGCAGTTCATCATTTTGCCAAAATGTACCATTAGGATTAAACGCTAATTGTCCAACATTATGATCTGGATAAGGCTCTTCAATCCGCAAAATTTCACGGGATGGTCCTGCAAAAGTATTGCTATAAGGGTCTGTTGCTTTCCACTCGCGAATTACATCATGATGGGAACTTTCGATAATTTGCTTGTTACTGTCAATAATTGGTTTGGTAACGGGAAAGTCAGGAATACCGCTAGTTTTTAGTTCGCTAGTTACAGTATAAAAAATTCCATTACGAGCAAATTCTGGATGAAAAGCAAAATAAGCAAAGCCCTGTTGAACACTTTCATAGGTAAAGTCAGCACAAATTAATTGTTTCAGATTCATGTACACCCTAGCAATGTCATCAGCAATAACATATAGTTTGCCACGCATATCGTTAACAAATAATTTTCCACTACCATCTCCTGCATGAGTAAGCAAGTTTAAACGAGCAGCTTTCTCTTGATCAGTTCCACTATTGGGAATTTGCACAATTTCTGGCAATCTGACGGCGAATTCTGACTTTTCTACTGGTTTAGGAATGGGATTAGTTATTTGAGCAGAAGAAATTTCATTAATCAGAAAAATTATTAAGAAAATGAAGCAAATAAAGCAGAAAAAACGAAATTTTTTCATACACAGTATACAAGCATTGTGAATTTCCCACCCTGGACAAGAATGGAGAATCCCTACTACATTTCAGTTAAAACATACCCTATTTGTTACCTTTTTAATAATCACTTAGAGCTTAAAGCTTATAGTTAAAGCCATAGGCTTTGTAAACTACTTGCTCTGCGATCATCGTTTGGGAAAGAGTCGGGGAATAAACAAGCTCACTTTGCTTCTGATAGGCTATTGGAGCAGTTATAAAGTGTTGTAGAAGTTAAGTATAAAGTGACTTTAGTAGCTAAGCGGGTGACGCGATTCGAACGCGCGACATTCACCTTGGCAAGGTGACGCTCT
>CAYMWC010000425.1:0-3042 GCA_964393695.1 uncultured Pleurocapsa sp. | reverse complement strand
ATCTGATAAAAAAAAATATTTCACCTAAGTTAACTGTTAATTCTCAAGAACTGTTGTTAAACTAAGTCACCTCATCACCGAGGCGACTTGTCTTCAAAACCGTACCTGGAAGTTTTCCTTCATACGGCTTCTTTCTTGCCTGGTTCTTTATGAATACCTACTACTTTGATTCTTTGTGCTTTTTAATAGCTTCCAAATCATTCTTAGTTTTTTCATCATGGCAATGTCTGTGTAATAGGTTGACTACTTATTCGTTTCGACCTTTTGAGTAAGAGTTACTAAAGGATTTCCTCGTTCCAAATAACCTATTTAGGTTATTTAGTTATCATGGTTCAATTTGGATTGTATAACCTTCTCTTACCAAGCTAGTACCACGTAGTATATTCTACTTTTATACTAAAAGAGTCGCACTTTGCTATTTCTTCTGCATCATCTAATGTGAATTTAGCCATAATTGATCTGGGATTATTTCCTGGGGCGATCGCATATATTGCCTGATTTTATATCTTATCTTAAGTTCCAGCCTCTGTTGCAGGTAGCTACTTATCATTAATTCCTCTGGCTGCTTTAGTCATTTCCTATATCTGGTTAGATGAAATCATTACGCTAGTAACTTTAGGTGGTGGTATTGTTATTTTTCTAGGCGTACTTTTAGTGAATCAACGAAGTTAGAAATTTTAAAATATAGCGTTTCTCATAGGTATTTGAAACCTTACGAAAAGCGATCGCTCTATTGAGATAAATCATCAAAGGCGATCGCTTTTTAATTTATTAGACTTGTTGGGAAATAAACTTGGAAGTCATTAATTAAATCAGCAACACCAAAACTGTAATTAAGTATTTCAACTCATTTACGTTCATTATTAATTTAAAGTTAACGTGTAGTAATCCAAAGCTGGAATTAGACGAGATTGCAGCAACCATAAACTGACGTTTCTTTAAATTTTGCCATAGTTTTAATAAGTTAAGATGAAGAATTTGATATTGAAATATAGCGAATAACCACACATTAATTTCACAATAACTAGTGTGAATATAAATTTATTATCAAATTTCAGTACAACTATTGCCGTAATAATTTGACTCAGCATATATTTGATTTGTAAGCAAAAAACATTAGTAAAGCTACTTGAGTTACACGGATTATATAGTAACAATAACTAAGTATTTTTTATGCCTTTGCTTGATTCAAATGTTTTAACTATTATCTAGGAAAAATATAACAATGACTAAATTTAACTTACAAAAATTATCTATGTCCGTTAGTGCCGTATCCATTGCTTTAGGTGCGATCGCAATTTCTTCTCAATCTGCTCAGGCTTTTACCATTACACCTACTAATGATAGTAATACTTTAGTTAATACAATTTTGGGAAGTGGAATTAATGTAGTTCCTGGTTCAATCAATCTATTGAGTGCTAATGGCGCATCGGGAACTTTTACCAATGGCCTTGCTTCTGGTATTGGTATTGATAGTGGAATTATTTTAACTACAGGTAGTGCGCTCAACGCATTAGGTCCTAACATATCAAGTAGTTCTTCTCTAGATAATTCTACTCCTGGAGATGCGGATTTAAGTGCTTTAATTTCTGCTAGCACATATGATGCTGTAGTTCTAGAATTTGATTTCGAGTCAACTGGTGGCGATATTTTCTTTAACTACGTTTTTGCTTCAGAAGAATACAATGAATATGTTAATACTGTTTTTAATGATGTTTTTGCTTTCTTTTTAGATGGAGTAAATATTGCCTTAATTCCAGGAACTACTACACCAGTTTCTATTAATAACGTTAACGGTGGTACAAATTCTCAGTTCTTTAATAACAATGATATTAATGATGGCGGTCCATTTTTTGATATTGAATATGATGGCTTTACCACTGTTTTTACTGCTAAGGCCTTAGGATTATCGGCAGGAACTCATAAAATGAAATTAGCGATCGCTGATGGTGGGGATGGGTTATTCGACTCTGCTGTTTTTATTCAAGCCAGTAGTTTTTCTGATACTAATCCCGATCCTGTTTCTACTCCCGAACCTGCTTCTTTGTTAGGGTTACTAGCTGTAGGTGCATTCGGTGCTAATGCTGCTGCTAAACGCAAAAAAGCAGTTAGCTAACAATTCGGGTGAAACTAACTGCCAGTTTTATTTCTGATTAATTATTTTACCTTAAATTAGGTTACATATGGCGATCGCCTTTGATGATTTATCTCAATAGAGCGATCGCTTTTTTTTATGTTTTAATCTTTACTAGTACTGCGCTACTATAAACGGAATAATAAGTCAATGGTTCTAATTGTAATTAAATAACTTTAATTAAAAAATTATATTTTATTCAATAGCAAAATTCTCTAATTTTAGAGATCTAATAGATGTAAATGTATTGCGAGTTTCTTAAAACTTTAAAGGTTAGATAAATTACTGAGTGTAAGCTTGTAATTTAGGAGAATTAATCGTTATATTAATTTTATAGGATTTGATAATCGATTTAATTAAACATTTCAATTCTGCTGAATGTCTTGATTGCTAGTTACTTGCTATCTTGACAAATAGTTTAATGTGATTATGTGTAAATTAACACACTAAATCGCACATAGATTCCAGTATTATATTCAATTTAAGGAAAATTTAAATAATGGTTGAATTTTTTTCTATCTCTAATTTTTTAAACCCTAATTCTCTACTTGGTGTTTTAACTCTAGGAATTTTAAGTGTGACGTTTACTGTTTAACCCAGACAAAAAAATAAATGTCAACAAAATTTTAACCAAAAGCAAATTGATGAATTAGTTATGAAAAAAAGATTTGAGCCAAGAGGCTTTGTGAGAAAATAATATGAAATAAAAAAAATGATACAAATAGCAATCAGTCATCAGTTTTTTTTTACGACTTGCTACTTACTACTTACTACTTCAGTAAACCATCAACAAAAACTATAAATAGTTTGGCTTTCTAAATAACCGCAAAGTTCCGAGGGTTTTTGTTTAATTGAGTAATTTTGTCTATCTAGTTTAATTTGTAAGCCAGTCATGGGGTCTTCTCCTG
>CAYMWC010000424.1:0-3060 GCA_964393695.1 uncultured Pleurocapsa sp. | reverse complement strand
CACTACTCCACTACCTCACATCAGTCTTTAAATTAATTATGCCTACCTACTTATTTATTTTAATGAGGGTTTACTAAAAAACTAAGAGCCAAAAATTGCTGTTTCTAGTTGAGCGATCGCTTTTTCTAAATCGTCATTAACAATTTGAACATCAAACTCATTACTAGCAGCAATTTCTTCTTTGGCTATTTGTAATCGTTTAGCTATCGATGCTTCGGAATTTTTACCTCTAATTCTAATTCTTTGCTCTAATTCGGCAATTGAGGGAGGTAAAATAAAAATACGCCGTGCAGCAGGAAAAATATCAGCGATCGCTCTTGCTCCTGCTAATTCTATTTCTAAGATAATATAGTTACCTGCTTCTAACTGCTCAACGACTTGAGCTTTGGGTGTACCATAGTAATTGCCAGCATATTCTGCCCATTCTAAAAATTCCTGATTGAGAATTGCCGTCTCAAAGTCCTTTTTACTAAGAAAGTAGTAGTTTACTCCTTCTATTTCCCCTGGACGAGGCTGTCTGGTAGTTGCAGAAACCGACAACCTTAGTTGAGCATGACGTTGCAGGAGTTCACTCACAATCGTCCCCTTCCCTACTCCGCTAGGGCCTGTGATGACAATGAGTTTTCCTGGCTGTTCTGCTGACATTAATGGTAATCTAATTGGGCTAGGATTCTTTGTTAACTACAAAGCGGTGAGCTACAGTTTCTGGTTGTATTGCCGACAATACCACATGCGAAGAATCTGTAATAATCACAGCGCGAGTGCGACGACCATAGGTTGCATCTACTAATAAACCTTTTTCTCTAGCTTCGGTAATAATCCTTTTGATTGGTGCAGATTCTGGGCTAACAATAGCAATAATCCGATTAGCTGAAACGATATTACCAAAACCAATATTAATTAATTGAATATCCATAATTATTTGTGAATTAACAATTTTACGGTAAGTTATCGCCAAGCAAGTTAGAAAATGAAATTATAGTTTTAATACTATAGTTAAAAATCCTGATTTACAAGCAAAAAGAGATGTAGACGATGTTATTTAAGGAAATTTTAGCTTTTACTACCCCTCGAAACATTCTGTAGTCAAAATCACAATATTGTACTAAGCTCCAAGCTCTAAGCTTGATTTAACTAAAATTTTTCTATTATTTTGATTATTATGCAACCAGTTGACTATACGACCCTAATGGCTGCCTGTGCAGAATTAAATCGAGATTGGATTCCCGCTCGAATTGAGCAGGTATATCAACGCGATCGCTTTACGATTTCTTTAGCTTTACGCACCCTAAAAGCTAAACCTTGGCTAACTATTTGTTGGCATCCCGAAGCTGCCAGGATTAATTTGGGCGATCCACCCCCCCGTGTTAAAGATACTTTTACCTTTAGTGATCAGTTACGGCATCAGCTAAATGGTTTAGCTTTAATTAATATTAGCGCGATCGCTCCTTGGGAAAGAGTAATAGATTTGCAATTTGCTCAACGTCCAGGAGATGCCCCTCTCTGGCATCTATATGTCGAGATTATGGGTAAATACAGTAACGTCATTCTTACCGATGCCCAACAACAAATTATTGCCCCTGCTCGTCAAATTAATGCTACCCAATCTAGTGTTCGCCCAATCCAAACTGGTCAACTTTACGAAGTACCTCCTCCCCTGACTGGCACTACCCCCAAGTTAGAAGAATCCTTTGAGCGATGGCAGTCAAGAGTAAGTCTAATTCCTGGTAATCTGCAACGTCAGTTACTCCAGTCCTATCGGGGTTTAAGCCCGAGAGTAGCCCAAGAAATTATTCTCGCTGCGGGTTTATCTCCCAAGCAAACTACTGATACTCTTCAAACTCAAGATTGGCAAGAGTTATATAGTTTCTGGCAGAAATGGTTAATGGTTTTAGAACACCAGCAATTTGACCCTGGCTGGCTCACTAACGGCTATACAGTGCTAGGCTGGCAGAAAACCGAGTCAGTAGACCAAGTACAAACTTTACTTCATCGCTACTATACCCAAGCAGTTAATCAACAACAGTTTAGTCAACTCCACCATCAATTAAATCAAAAATTAACTAACCTCCTCAAAAAACTCAACCTCAAAGCTGATACTTTTCGCCAACGTTTGCAACAGTCTGCCGATGCTGATAACTACCGCCAACAGGCAGATTTACTTATGGCACATCTTCATCAATGGCAGCCAGGAATGAAATTAATTACTTTAGATGACTTTGAAACAGGCAAACCAGTCAAAATTCAACTCAATCCCGAAAAAAATGCTGTACAAAATGCCCAGGCTCTTTATAAAAATAGTCAAAAACTTAAACGGGCTAAAGGAGTAGTAATACCTTTGTTGGCAGATGTAGATACTGAAATTAATTATTTATCTCAAGTACAGACAGCTTTAAATCAACTACAACCAGATAAACAGATTTCTGATAGCTCTGAAGACTTACAAGCTTTAGCAGAAATCAAGGCAGAATTAATCCACCAAAATCACCTTACTACCGAACGTCAGGAAGAACAAAGCCAAGTAGATCGAAATTCTCAACCATATCGCTATATTGCACCATCAGGATGTCAATTATGGGTAGGTCGTAACAATCGTCAAAACGACATCCTTACTTTTCGCACGGCAGTGGAATACGATCTTTGGTTTCATACTCAAGAAATACCAGGAAGTCATGTATTATTGCGTTTAGAACCAGGAGCAGTTCCTAGTGAAGAGGATCTCCAGTTTACGGCTGATATTACAGCTTATTACAGTCAAGCTCGTGACAGCGAACAAGTACCAGTAGTTTATACTAAACCAAAAAATGTCTATAAACCTAAAGGAGCGAAACCAGGTATGGTCATCTACAAACAAGAAACTGTAATTTGGGGCAGACCACAAAAGGCGAAGGAATACATAGAAATTGCTGAAAAAGTTAATTAGCTAGTAAAGTAATTCTATCTAAGGGTTTCATGGCTATTTTTCTTGTATCTATATCTAAATTTTTTCGCTCTGCAACATTGCTCTATCTTTTAATTCTTTAGGGACTTTTACTCCACAATTACTACAATCTTGACTAG
>CAYMWC010000423.1:0-3061 GCA_964393695.1 uncultured Pleurocapsa sp. | reverse complement strand
GAGAAACCATATGATATTTTATCGGTTAATTAACCTCAAAATCAACACCCTACCTTCAAGGTAATCGCTTCTGTATCAGAGGTAAAAGGTAAAGCATTTTCTGCTGCCCCAGGAATATTAAAATAGGTAGTTCTGCTGCCTAATGCCAAGACTAAATTGTCATAATTATAGGTTTTTTCAGAATCTAAAACTATTTGACGTTGCTGTAAATTAATCGATTTAACGGTATCTTTTACCCAGGAAACTTGACTATCAGCAAGTAAATCCACATAACGAGGACAAATTTGTTCGGAATGAATTTCTGCTGTCAACAGTTCGTAAAGTAGTGGCTTAAATGTAAAACGTTCTCTTGGTTCGACCAGAATAATTGACCGAGAATAGTTTTGTTGACTTAAATGCAAAGCTGTAAATAATCCGACAAAACCACCACCTAAGATAATTGTGGGATGAGGTGTCTGGTTCATAGCTATCTAAGCCTGATATAGAACACCATTATTCTGGCTCGGTTTGAGATGGGGAGAATTATAACTATTTAAGTTTTAGCTGAGAAATATTTAGGCTTTTTTTCCGAACTTTTTAAGATTACCCTCTCAAAAAATTCAGTTATCAAATGCACAATACAAATCATCAATCGAACAGCTAAATTTTTGAAGCTATAAATCATGAAACTGAATCAATTAATCTTATTAAGTTCCGCTGCTCTGGTAATTTCTACTTTACCTCTGACTAGCTATGCTGCACCTCATTTAACTAATCCATCCCAGATAGTTAACTCTCAAATCTTGGTAGCCCAAAGTTCATCGGTTGCCATGTCTGGTAATTTTACAGCAGCAGAAAAACCCACCACTGGTATGGCGCGAATAGTCTCTGAAGGAGAACATTACTATCTAGAATTAGACGATGCTTTTAGCACTAGCGACCAAGGGCCCGATTTACACGTTCTCTTAGATCCTGCCGAAAACCCACCGCAAACCTACGAAAATATGAATAGTTCCATTAACCTGGGCAAATTACATAGCTACAGTGGCGCACAACGTTATCCCATTCCCGACGCGATCAATCCTGCTAACTTTAAATCAGTAGTAATTTGGTGTCGTATGGCAAATGCTACTTTTGGTTATGCACCGCTTAAGTAATTATTAGTAGGGGGCGCAAGGCTTGCGCCCCTTAGGGAATCGATCATTAGCTGATGACTATTTAAGTTTTGATTATTTGAAAGGGAAAGGAGAATAATTATGAAACTAGCAGAAAAAGTAGCTTTAGTTACGGGTAGCAGTCAAGGAATAGGAAGTGCGATCGCCATTAAACTCGCTTCAGAAGGGGCAAAGGTAGCAATTAACTATCGCTCTCATCCAGAAGGTGCAGAGGCAACTTTAGCTCAAATTGAAGCCATAGGTGGTCAGTGTTTTACCGCTAATTGCCCAAAATCTCAAGGATATACGATTCAAGGAGATGTAGGCGCGATCGCCGAAATTCAAAAAGCGATCGCGCAAACTATCGAACATTTTGGCAAGTTAGATATCCTGGTTAACAATGCAGGGATTGAAAAACACGCACCCTTTTGGGAGGTAACGGAAGCTGATTATGATGCGGTGATGAATGTCAATCTCAAAGGGGCATTTTTCGCGACACAAGCAATAGTTAAACATCTCCAAGAAAGCAAACGAGCAGGTAAAATTATCAATATCAGTTCGGTACATGAAGAACTGCCTTTTCCCAACTTTGCTGCTTACTGCGCCAGTAAAGGGGCAATTAAAATGTTAACCCGTAATCTAGCTGTAGAACTAGCTCCTTTTGGTATTACTATTAATAATGTCGCTCCAGGAGCAATTGAAACTCCCATAAATACCAAACTGTTAAATGATCCAGAAAAATTGGGCGCATTGCTCAAAAATATTCCCCTTAATCGTTTGGGACAACCTGCGGATGTTGCAGCTATGGTTGCGTTTCTCGCTTCTGCCGATGCTGATTATATCACTGGCTCGACTTTTGTTGTCGATGGTGGCTTAACTTGGAACTACCAAGAACAGTAGAGGCTCTATGGAAATTAAACGTCTTCCCGTTCTAGCTGATAATTATATTTTTGTTCTATTTGATCTGCAACAAAAAGTAGCTGCGGTAGTTGATCCTGCCGTAGCCGAACCTGTTTTGGACTACTTAGCAGAAATTGAGGCACAATTAATTGCAATTTTTAATACCCATCATCATTTCGATCATGTTGGTGGCAACCAAAAATTAATTCAATCTTTTCCTAATCTTTCTGTTTATGGTAGTGCAGTAGATCGAGGTAGAATTCCCTATCAAAAAATATTTCTAACCGAGGGAGATACAGTTCAATTTGTCAATAGAACAGGTCAGGTGTTCTTTGTCCCTGGACATACTCGTGGGCATATTGCCTACTATTTTCCACCCATAACACCAGAAGGTACAGGCGAATTATTCTGTGGTGATACTATCTTTGCTGGAGGCTGCGGTAGACTTTTTGAAGGAACTCCTGCTCAAATGGTTGAATCTATTAATAAACTGCGCCAACTTCCTGACAACACCCGTGTTTGGTGTGCCCATGAATATACCCTCAACAATTTAAAATTTGCTTTAACAGTAGATCGAGAAAATGGCGATTTACAAATCCGATATCAAACGGTTAAACAGGCTCGTAGTCAGGGAATTGCTACAGTTCCCTCTCTTTTAGGTATTGAAAAACAAACCAATCCTTTCTTGCGTTGGGATACTCCTGCCTTGCAAGCTACAACTAAAACAAAAGAGCCAGCGAGAGTATTTGCTCGTATTCGTGGACTAAAAGATCAATTTTGATTTACAAAATTAACTCTAATTAGTTCATTTGTATGCTAAAAGTGCCGTTGAACAGATCGCCTTCGGGAGCAGATTATTGATGTAGTCTCTTAACTTGTCACGAATGATTAATACTTTTCACCTTTCAACTATACCCGATAACAACAACCTCAGAACACTATCGTTTGCCCTGCTGCTCAACCCAACTACGGCCAAAGATCGATTCATAAATCCGATTATGGACTCTCAGAGACCCCTGTTGCTTGAC
>CAYMWC010000422.1:0-3113 GCA_964393695.1 uncultured Pleurocapsa sp. | reverse complement strand
AAACTCACAACTGAAATTGATGAAACAGGACAGCTAAATATTAAGCTGCCAACCAATTTAGAAGCTGGAAAAGTAGAGCTAGTGGTGATTGTCAATCCTGCCACCGAAAAAGAAAAAAAACACAATAACTATGATTTTTCCGATTTAGCAGGAAAACTTAGTTGGCAGGGAGATGCAGTAGCAACACAGCGAAAATTAAGAGATGAATGGTAATCGTTACTTACTAGATACCAATGCGATTATTGCACTATTAAAAGGCGATTCTAGCCTAATTAAATTACTTCAAGATACTCATTGGCTCGGAATTTCTATAATCAGTCAAATCGAATTCCTGGCTTTTCCTGACTTAACCGAAGCAGATATAGAGCTTTTTTACAGGTTTTTACAACGAGTAGAAGTGATTAACTTGAGTGATAAAAATGAATTACTAATCGAGCAGATTATCATAATACGGCAACAATATCGCTTAAAGCTACCAGATGCAATAATTGCTGCGATGGCAAAACAAAATTCGGCAAAATTAATAACTCGCGATCGCATCTTTGACAAGATTACTGATTTATTGATCATTAATTGGTAAAAAGAGATTAGACTTAGGCTCGTTTACCCTTAAAACTATGCAATTCCATTTGTAGTAATACTATGGATGATTTAGCAAAAGGTGATCTCTATTATCGCTTTTTTGTATCTATGTTTTTAGATGGGAAAGGTGAGCGATCGCTCGCCCTACAATTATTTTTGAGATCTCAGAAATAATGCGATCGCAAACATACCTACTTGTGACTGTGCATCTTATTATCAGTTTAAAGTAGCACACAATAACCACAATGCTAAGTCATAATAAGATAATCAAAGAAATTGAAAAAGTTGAAGATACTATTGTTAATGTTAAAAATGAATTAAAGACCTTGAAAAATAGAGTTCGAGCTTATAAAGGCTGGACAAAAAAATATCGTCAACAACAAAAAGCCCTACACCAAAAAGTTATTACTCTCCAAAATGATAATCAGATTGTTTGCCAGCAAAGAGATCGAGTAAATCAAGAATTATATCTTAAACAGCAAGAATTATTAAAAGCTGTAGCGGAAGCCAAACAAGCAAAAGAATTAAGAGACAAAGCTTTATCACAATTAGACGATATTATAGCTAAGATTGAACAATACAAAGAAGTTTGTGATCGTGCTAATAAAATTACATATGCCGATAAAGTTTATTTAATTCAAGAAGCAGAAAAGCTGTTTTTTGATGAAAAAGTAATTAATTTAGATCCTCCTGATTTAGATGAGAAAGAATATCCTCAAATGTTTACTGATCAAGCATCTACAAATCGTAGTTTATTAAATAATTAGTTTTAATTTATGGTACTAAATCAACTAAAACAAATTAGAGAAGAATTAAAAAATAGTTCTGATGCTTATGATAGGGCTTTTAAAAATACAGCAATAATTGCTGCTCAAGAATTAAGCGATCAAGATAGTAAAACTAATAATCAGTCAAGTCAAACTAATTTAAACTTTAATAACTCTCAAGGTAATAAATTTAGTTTAAACCCTACTTTTGATAAAGAATACTTTATTAAAAAATATGGTAGTCTCAAGAATGCCAAACTAGCTTATCAAGAAATATATGGAGAGCAAAAATATGGTCGTACTTGGTCTGATTTTATTACAGTAGCTAAAAGATTAGATGTTTCTAAATCGGAGAAATTAAGTTTAGAAGCTAGAATAGATAAAATTGAACAGTTTTTAAAAAGTTTAGGTTATCAACCTTAAAAAAGCGATCGCCTTATAAAATACTAACGAGATCGCTAATTTTGTAGATTCAATCTGATTTAAGGGTATTAAAAAGAAATGCGATCGCTCTTTTAAATCAGATCAACTACAATGAAGACACAATAATTGTATTCACTCCATGACAATTCCTCCAGAAATCAACTCTATTGTTGAAAGTTTAAATCAAGAATTGGATGAAATTGAGCAAATAGCAATAGCAGGTCAAAATCTTGCTAGAGTAATTTTAGATAAATTTCCTAGCAATGCAAGATTAATTCAGTTTTTTGCTACTTTCAGTAATGCACTTTTATTTGCCGAAGTAGAAAAAAGAAGAATTAAAAGTATCATTGAAAATATTTCTTCATTAAAAATAGTTACAGAAGAAGATAAGCGAGAAGTCGGAGAAGATTTATCATCAGAAATGGGACGAATTTTAGAAACGAAAAGTTTAATCATTAATTTGAAAGAGCGTTTGGAGAATTTATTATGACATCACAAAAAATAAATAACAATAACAAGAAAGCAGTAAATGAAGCATTAGAGTTTGCTCAAGAAGTAGATAAAAAGATACAAGATTTTAATAATAGTTCAACCCAGATTGCTGATAAATGGCAAAAAAAAGCAGAAAATCAAGTTCATAAACAAAATACTTAAGTGCGATCGCAAGACTGCCAAAGCGATCGCTCTAACCATCCAAGTCGTGTAATTTAGAGTTATTGAAAGGAAATGCGATCGCCTTTTTGATTTTCACTTCTTTTACAAGTTTTTCAGTAGTTTGTCATAATTACTATGCGAACCAATCCAAAACCAAATTATTGTTTCAGAATCTTTCATTACTCCTACAGCACGCCAACCTATTCCTGCTCTTACCGAATATATGGATTGTTTTGTTTTCAGCTTCTTGAACTCTAAACTAGGATGAGATGGATTTTGTTTCCATAGTTGATAATTTTTTCTGGCTGTTTTCTTAACTCTTTCAGGTAACTCAGCAAAATGCTGGATGAACTCTATGGTCAATTCGGACTTCATAGCTCGTCAAAACCCATTTGCTTTGTCTTACCATTAATAGAATCATTTAAAGCTTTTGCTGCTAGCTCTTCTAATTTACTAGGTTGTGATTGAGATAAAGATTGCTGCCACTGTAGTTCATTTTCAATATCTTCAATTAACTGTTCTGCAAGCTCGTCTTGTAGATGAGCGGGTAAATTTTGTGCTTTATTAAAAGCCTCTGTAAGTAGCTCAGTCATGATTGTATTTTATAAAGTGAAAAAAGAAAAATTATTTTACTTGACACTCCCCACCTTAGCTCCTTACGTCGCTAGAAGGTGGGGATTCTTGATT
>CAYMWC010000421.1:0-3127 GCA_964393695.1 uncultured Pleurocapsa sp. | reverse complement strand
TTCCTATTTCCTATTTCCTAATTACGAGCCGATTACTATTAATGTTCTAATCTAATTTTGTACGGCTATAAAGGGCGTAATATTGCTCTAGCCAAACCGCCATCACCATCTTTTAACTTAATTGGTAAACAAATCAATTCATATTCTCTTGGTTCTACTTGAGACAAATTCAAACCTTCGATCGCCCAAATTCCTGAACCCAATAAAGCCTGATGTACTTCTACAACATTACCCTGATAACCTCCAACAGATAGATAATCCACGCCGACAGTACGAACTTTTTTGGCAGCTAAATATTTGGCTGCTTCTGTAGAAATATGGACAAAATTTTCAATAAATTGCTCAGATTTTAAAGCGCGAATGCTATTTTGAGTTTTAAATAAAATTCTTTCCCCTGCTTGAATATTAAAGGGTTCTATTTCTGCAACTTTAATTGATTGAGAATCTTTAATCTCAATCACCCTTGCTTTGCCGATAGTGGCATCCAAAGGCATTTGATCGATTCCCATCCCGCCTTTAATAAAATGATTAATCCCGTCTACGTGTGTCCCTGTGTGCGTCCCAATCGTCATTTTAGAAACATTGCACACATCCCCGTGTGCCAAACACTGACTAGGTTCAACATTAACAGGCGGATTATCTGGCCAATAGGGCATTCCTGAATAAATCGTTAAAGAAATATCAATCCAATTATCTGATTGGTTCATTGTTGATATTATAGGGGCGTATGCAATACGCCCTCATATGTACTAACTAATTACTTAATGATTATTAAACCGTTGCTGGTTTAGGTTCTGGTTGAGGTGGTTGGGTAGTTGCGATCGCCTGTTGTATCTTATTTGCTAGTTCAGGAGAAACGTTTTGCAATAGCTGCATCTGGTCTTTAATAACCTCGTCACTACATTTACCCAAGCTACCAGCAATATTTTTGTATAGACGTTCTTTTTCGCCATCGTCAAGCATATTGTAATACATACGTGCCTGGTCGTAATGGTCGTTTTCGTCTAGTTCAATCCGTGCAGCCATACCAGAGACATGATATGGAGGATCTTCAGCACGCTTGTCTGGTTGAGGATAGGCTTCGTGAGAGGGATTATAATTAATACGTCCACCTTTATTATCGTCAGTACGCATCAAACCATCCCGATAGGGATCATTGGCTTTGGTTGCATGGGGTTGGTTCACAGGAATAGTATCGTAGTTAACACTCAAACGGTGACGATGAGCATCAGCATAGGACATAATTCGCGCTTGTAACATCCGATCTGGCGACCAAGAAATTCCAGGAACAACGTTACCAGGAGAAAATGCTGCTTGTTCTACTTCGGCAAAATAGTTTTCGGGGTTGCGATTTAATTCAAACTTGCCAACTTTTTGTAAGGGGAAATCACCATGAGGCCATATTTTAGTCAAATCAAATGGATTCCACTGGAAGTTTTGCGCCTGTTCATCGGTCATAGTTTGAATGTGCATCGTCCAAGAAGGATAATTACCTTCTTCAATGGCATTATACAAATCCTTAGTTGCCCAACGAGGTTCAACTCCCTCCATTTTGCGCCATTGTTCGTCAGTAAAGAATTTATTACCTTGATCGGTTATAAAGTGAAATTTAACCCAAATACGTTCATTAGCTTCATTAATAAAGCTAAAAGTATGACTACCATAACCATTCATGTGTCGCCATCCCATTGGCGCACCGCGATCGCCCATTAGCCACAATACTTGATGAATACTTTCGGGGGTTAATGACCAAAAATCCCACCACATTTGATCGTGTCGCCAATGTTCTTGGGGATGTTCTTTCTGGGAACGAATAAAGTCCATAAACTTCATCGGATCGCGCACAAAAAAGATCGGTGTATTGTTACCCACCATGTCCCAATTACCATCTTCGGTATAAAATTTAACCGCAAAACCTCTTAGGTCACGATAAATATCAGAACCGCCTTTAGACTTGGCGACTGTGGAAAAACGAGCAAAAACTTCAGTTTGCTTACCTACTTCTGAAAATAATTTGGCTTTGGTGTATTGGGTAATATCATCAGTAACAGTAAAAGTCCCATAAGCACCAGCACCAATAGCATGAACTACCCGTTCAGGGATACGTTCACGGTTAAAGTGCGCCATTTTTTCTAGAAGAGTGTAGTCTTCTAAAAGTAAAGGACCTTGTTTACCTATAGATTTAGATACTGTATTGCTAGGTACGGGGATACCAGCAGCGTTAGTCAGAATCTCTTGATTGTTATCAGTCACAGAATTCTCCTCTAGAGAGCCAAAAGCATCCCTATATTTATTGCTTTGTATAGATCCTAGTAGGATAGCTAAAGTGAAAGCGTCTAACTTTAGACAGATAGGTATTTTAAAAAGCCAATCAATTGTAGATTGTTGTAGATTGTCAATTTTAGATTTTTGATTGACTAAAATACAGTTAACTATGTTAAGAGTTTATATTCCCAAGTAACTATGGTCACAACTCCATCCAAACTCGTCACTTTAGAGGAGTTTTTGGCAATGCCAGAAACTAAACCCGCTAGTGAATTTATTAACGGCAAAATTATTCAGAAACCAATGCCAAAAGGAAAACACAGTACAATTCAAGCAGAGCTAACTACTGCTATTAATGTTGCTTTAAAACCGCAAAAAATTGCTCGTGCTTTTCCTGAACTAAGATGTACTTTCGGAGGACGTTCGACTGTACCTGATGTGACAGTGTTTACGTGGGATAGAATTCCTCGTGACGAAAATGGAGAGATAGCAGATTTATTTAAAGCAGCACCAGATTGGACAATAGAAATATTATCTCCTGAGCAGAGTCATACTAGAGTAACTAAAAATATTCTGCACTGTTTAGATAGTGGTACACAGTTAGGATGGCTAATTGACCCTAGTGAACAATCTATATTTGCCTATTATCCCAAGCAACAACCCGCATTTTTTGAAGATGCAAATAATGTTTTACCTGTCCCTGATTTTGCTAAATCTTTTCAATTAACCTTGGGGGAATTATTTGGCTGGTTATTGGAGTAATAACGCAAGTTACTAGTTAGTTATGCTGAATAATCTTAGGGGAAAAAGTAATGAGTAATGAGTAATGAGTAATGAGTAATGAGTAATGAGTAATGAGTAA
>CAYMWC010000420.1:0-3130 GCA_964393695.1 uncultured Pleurocapsa sp. | reverse complement strand
CTACATGGTCTGGTTTGGTTGAACCCCTGACAGCAATTGAAGAACGTTTAGGCTGGAGTTGGGGAATTGTGGGACATTTGATGAGTGTCAAGAATAGTCCTGAGTTGCGCGAAGCTTATGAGACAATGCAGCCAGAGATTGTTAAGTTCTACAATAAATTAAGTCAAAGTAAGCCTTTATACGAAGCTTTTAAGGGTATTAAAGAGGGCGGAGAGTGGGATAAATTAGAACCTGCACAGCAAAGGATTGTGGAGTCTTCTATCCGTGATTTTGAGTTGTCTGGGGTGGGTTTAGAAGGAGAAACTAAAGAGAGATTTAATCAGATTCAGTTAGAATTGGCGGAACTTTCGACTAAGTTTTCTAATAATGTTTTGGATGCGACTAAGGCTTTTAAACTGAAGCTAACTGACCAAAAGGATGTGGAAGGTTTACCTCCTAGTGCTTTAGGCTTGATGGCACAGACTGCCAAGGCTGAAGGCGAGGAAGCTGCTACCCTTGAAAATGGCCCTTGGGTGATAACTTTGGATTATCCTAGCTATGTTCCTTTTCTAAAATACGCTACTAATCGGGAATTGCGGGAGAAGCTATACAAAGCGTTTGTATCTCGTGCTGCCAGTGAGGAATTGGATAATCGTGGTAATATTGATCGCATTTTGGAATTAAGAAAAGAACAAGCGAATATTCTCGGTTTTGCTAATTTTGCTGAACTTAGTTTGGCGCGGAAAATGGCACCGAATGTAGATGCGGTACAACAGCTACAAGAAGAGTTAAGAGTCGCTAGTTATGATGCAGCCGTGCAGGAATTTGAGGAATTAAAAGCCTTTGCTGGTATAGAAGACATCAAGCATTGGGACACTAGTTATTGGGCAGAAAAGCAACGTGAGGCTAAATTTGATTTTAATGAAGAAGAATTACGTCCTTATTTCTCGTTACCTAAAGTTTTAGATGGTTTATTTAGTTTAGCTAATCGTATCTTTGGAGTAACTATTACTGCTGCTGATGGACAAGCACCTGTATGGCATGATGATGTACGTTATTTCCAAATTGCTGATGATACAGGAGAAGCTATTGCTTTCTTCTATTTAGATCCTTATTCTCGTCCTGCGGAAAAACGCGGTGGTGCTTGGATGAACGACTGTATTGGTCGAGCAAAAATGACCGTTGAAGGTAAAACTGAAACTCGTCTGCCTGTTGCTTATTTGATTTGTAATCAAACTCCTCCTGTCGCCGATAAACCCAGCCTAATGACTTTTGGAGAAGTAACTACCCTCTTCCACGAATTCGGACACGGCTTACAACATATGTTGACTACGATTAATTATGTAGGAGCATCTGGTATTAACAATGTGGAATGGGATGCGGTAGAATTACCAAGTCAGTTTATGGAAAACTGGTGTTATGATCACGGTACTCTTTTCGGTATGGCGAAACATTACCAAACTGGGGAAACATTACCAGAAGAGTATTATCTAAAATTAGTGGCTGCCAAAAACTATATGAGTGGTTCAGCTATGCTGCGTCAGCTACACTTCGGCATATTAGACATGGAACTCCATTCTAATTATCAACCTGGAGGTAACGAAACTCCTAATCAAGTACGCGATCGCTTGGCCAAAACTACTAGCGTTCTCCAACCTCTTGCTGAAGATAATTTTCTCTGTTCATTTGGACATATTTTTGCTGGTGGATATGCAGCAGGTTATTACTCCTATAAATGGGCAGAAGTCTTAAGTGCAGATGCTTTTGCTGCTTTTGAAGAGGCTGGTTTGGAAGATGAAGAGGCAGTTAAATCTGTCGGCAAACGTTTCCGTGATACAGTACTTTCTCTTGGTGGTAGCTTGCATCCAATAGAAGTATTTCAGTCTTTCCGTGGCAGAGAACCCAAAACTGAACCATTATTGAGACATAGTGGATTACTAGCTACGGTTTAATTGAGTTAGTATAAGTATATAAGTAGTTTTCTTAAGCTATTTTTCTTCAGACTCAAGATCAGAAAAGGCGAGCAGTGCTTAATTTGAGCAGACAAATCACTTCTATCAAATCAAGCCCCGTATAGATTTATCTAGAAGATAAACATCTTACTCCACACTGCTCGTCCTACCATTAGACCTGACTATCTAGAGGAAAATTCTGATAATGGTCTAACTTATACTTCTGTTTGCAGCTTAACTTTTATGTATAGTTGGAGATTTTGTAATGTTTATTTACATAATCTGAATTTATTACTGTTAATTGCTAATTACGAGCGAATAAGCCATTTCATGATCTAAATATATTAAGTCCTAGAACAAGGACTTAAGCTTGAAGCCAAGAAATGAATTTCTTGGTTGATTTTATCTTCTCGAACAAAGCTGGCAACAGGACTCGAACCTGCGACAAAAGATGCAAGCCCTTGAAAACTCGTTATCTAAAAAAAATATTCGCTCATAATCCGTTTTTAAGTGAGCGAAAAATGAGCGAACGTAAGAATCGTTTAAATGACAGTATTGTAGCTAATGATGGTAGTTATTTAGGTGGCATCAAATCCCAGGCTACTACAAAAGCTACCTATAGTTTCTGGAAATCAAAACGAATTGAATTTGAAGACATAATTGAAGCGCATCAGAAGCAGAGCGCACAAAGAGCATCAAAGGAAAAGACAATTTTAGCAATACAAGATACCAGCTACTTTAATTTTACCCATCATCAAGCAAAAACCTGGGAGAAAGAATTCGGCATGACTTGCTCCCAAAAATATGTCAGAGGGTTGAAAGTCCACTCGCTCATGGCATCAACAACTCAAGGTGTACCGTTAGGAATTTTAGACGAACAAATATGGACGCATAGAACCAAATTCGCATTTATTAATTCGAGCCAAACATATGCGAAGCGGCTTGCCCTCGAATGGGGGTATCCTTTAGGACAATCGTCGTGGCTGAAACCCTTGGCATAAGAGATTTTTCAATAAATTGATTATCTCAATTTTTTATCTCAACCCCCCAAAATATACCCAAAATCGTGAAGCTATTGAGAAGAGAATTAACATGATTTTGGATGCTGAAAAGGTTAAAAGCTATATTGAATATAGGTTTGCTCAAAAGCCCATGACGAGGATTGAACTCGTGACCTCACCCTTACCAAGGGTGTGCTC
>CAYMWC010000419.1:0-3155 GCA_964393695.1 uncultured Pleurocapsa sp. | reverse complement strand
TACGCTGGTTACAAGAAATTCATCAATGTGAAAGCGACAGAGTTGAATTGTTTAAACACAGCATTTTCGCCCAAGTCGATCAGCTTCAGGGAACTAAATTACAAGATTTGATCCTGGGAGATAACCGCGATGCCAAAACCAGACAACGCAACGATGAACCTACCAGAATTAAAAACAATCTCCATCCCAAAAATATTCAAGGAAATAATAACGGCACAGTAGGGTTAGCTCAAGCTGTATATCAAGCTTGTCAGCTTTAGACGTTGTTGATAGATCACACTATTTTGTACGGGCGTTTCTCCTTCGGAGATGCTACGCAAACGCGAAACGCCCCTACGATTTTTAACTTTTAACTTAAAAACTATGGCTAATTTAATATTACCGAAATTAAGAACAGGAACAGATGTTAGACCTCCAGAAAGGGAAGGAATTTGGACGAGTTTAGAATCAAAATCGGCATTTCAGAATGTGGCAACCAGCCTCGATTATCAAGCTTCGGGAGAAACTAAAAGTGTTAGTTCTGTCCCCACGATGTGGGCGCGTCCTCTATCTATAGAGATGGCGTTACATAATAAAAGCTATCCGATTCGTCGGGAAATGATCGCTCAGTGGCAGGGAATGTTAGCTGCTGTAGCTTTAGCAGAAGTAAGACGATTTCCTTTAGCTGCTCAACTAGTTGATTTGAGCAGATTGCGCCAACAGCAGCCTTTTAGTAGAGCTTTATACCAACTGTTACCGAATCCCGTTAATGTTCTGTATAGTCTCGACGGTAATAATCCTTGGCAGGAAGTTTATGTTTTCCTGTGGAATAATCAACCCGTGGGAATGACTTCTCCTAGTACTATAGTTGCTTCTTCCGAGGAAGGAAATTGGTCTGGTTTACCCTGGTGGAATGAGGAAACAAAATGTTTAGCCTCTCCTCTGAGTGGTAATCACCTTAACGAGAATGAAAAAGCCTTGTTGTGGAGGTGGTTAGAAAATTTAAGTACTCATCTCCATAATCAAAATTATCAAGGTAAGCCAAGAGCGATCGATGAAATTAGCGGTTTAATTAACGAATTTCGCAATAAATTAGGTTCTTATCCCAATCAAGCCCTAAGTTTAAGCGATAATCCCCAGTTTTTTGGTGTATCTCTCAATCGTGGTATTCTCAATGGCATTAACTTTCCTGCTAAAGCCGAAGCCCAACCATCTAATGTGCGGTTAATTGGTAGTTCGAGTTTAGGCAAAGTACCAGACTTACTGATCCTCGATCCGCAGATAGCTGAAGCCTGGGGAAAATCACCGCAGAATATTTGGATACATCAAGACCAAACTCTAGCATCGCTGCGTCTAGAAGATTTAAAAACAGGTAAAGTCATCTGGCAAAATGTACGCTGGATAGAATCTAAGGATTTATTTTTACCAGAATTAACCTTTATTGATATCGAGGATGCCTTACCTGGTGGTTATTTACCTCCAGAAACTCAACCTTTAATTTTTAACAAGAGAAGAATTACCCCCTTACTTCCCCTAAATCCAATCCTGCTGGAATATTTCACTCCTGAAGATCTGATCCGTCGCCTTAATGTAACTCCCCTTAACAGCAGCGATGGTTCGTTTATCAGAATTGAATTAGATTTACCTCTTTCGGGAAATAATAATCAACCACAAAATTATCGCATTTACCGAGATTATCTTTTAAGAGAAGAAAATGCCCTAAGTGATGGTGTACCTATCTTAGAAGTGTGGCCACATTTTCAGGCGGAAAGTTGGCAAGAATACTATGGTTTCTATTACGATGCAGGTTTAGGAGAAGATACTTTTCAAGTCAGTTTTCCTCAAGCTAAAGAACCTCATGTCTTTCAACAGGGTAAAGGTAATTATCAACTAACCAGACTGGATAAATATCCTTCTCATATTTTGTGTCAAAGTCAAAATCGTCAACCCTTTGGTTTAATCTTACTCAAAACACCACCCAGAATAGACTTAACTGGTGAGTGGCGTGTAGGAGTAGACT
This sequence comes from uncultured Pleurocapsa sp., assembly GCA_964393695.1. Lineage (GTDB taxonomy): Bacteria > Cyanobacteriota > Cyanobacteriia > Cyanobacteriales > Xenococcaceae > Waterburya. The sequence continues at coordinate 1,156 of CAYMWC010000419.1, read as the reverse complement.
TTGGAACTTCTTTCACTAATATCTATGTCAACCGCAAGGGTACAGTCGAACCTTTATCTTTAGAAACCCTGCATCACAAAGTTACCGAGGCTGATATTGAAACTCGTACCCCTGTACTGTTTGAATATTTTATTCCCGAAAACTTTATTCCTTTAGAAAAACCCTTACCTCTTTCAAGTGTCTTAACTACTAGAGGTAAAACTAATTGCGCTAAAGGTAAAGAACGGGCTTTATTTGATGGACGGATTTATATTCCCGATAATAGCTCTCAATTTAAACCCAGTAACGATTGGATGGAAACAGATTTAAAATGGGATAACTTTGTCCCCAATCGTCTGTTTTTAGAACATCTAGCATTACATATCTCTGCATTAGCTGTCAGTAAAGGCATCCAAGAAATTCAGTGGGCTTTATCTTATCCTTCTGCTTTTTCTAGAAGCGATCGCAAAAAATATATTAAAAGCTGGAAAGAATTAACGGAAAACTTACAAAAAAGAACGGGAATCAAGCAAATATGCCCCGAACAAGATGATTTAAACTACTTTCGTACTGAAAGCTTGGCTGTGGCTCAATATTTTGCCGACTGCGAAGACTACAATTTAGTTCGTAGCACCTGCATTGATCTGGGTGGCGGGACATCAGATATTTCAATCTGGGAAAACAATGAGTTAGTCCATCAGTGTTCGGTAAGATTAGCAGGCCGTCAATTAATTTCGCAGTTCTTTGAGGTCAATGTCAATTTTCTCTGTAAAAGCTTCCAAGAAAACCTTGAAGACTGGAAAAGCTTAAAAGGCGAACGTTTTTATGCCAAACTCGATGTTTTACTCCGTCACAAAGGCGAACAATTGCTTAAAGAAAAGATCAAAAACTTCGATAAAGATCCCGATTTTCAAGGCTTAGTGCGCTTAATTGCCCTGGGTACAGCAGGACTATATTACTACGTAGGTATTCTGCTAAAAGTGCTGCATGAAGAAGGAAAATATAGCGTAGACGAAATTACCCCTACCTATCTTGGCGGTAATGGTTCTCGCTTACTTAACTGGCTAGACGATAGCGGGGAATTTGATCGCAATTCTGAAATAAACGAACTATTTAGCTATATGTTGAGTAGGGGTTCTGGTTTTGAAGACACTGAAGAAAAAACTCGCTTGAGTCA
>CAYMWC010000418.1:0-3213 GCA_964393695.1 uncultured Pleurocapsa sp. | reverse complement strand
GCCCTCTTGACTTCACACAAAAATTTGGCTTCTCATTTGGCGAAGGTATTGTTTAAGAGCTTTGATTACTTTGTTATAGCGATCGCGGTTAATTAAAGGATTGTTTTGACTTTTCGTGTCTATATCTACACAGCCGAACTTTGTATTGATGCCAAATCTTAAACCTAGAGCAATATCAGGATCTGCCCACATTTGCTCAAAGTTTCGAGGCTGTATCGGATAATTTGTGATTGTTATCCAGTTTTCATTTTTGCGCTTGAGAATGAAATCCCATTGATGGGTAAAGAAATTTAATAGTTTTGTGACGACTGGCGAGACGGGTAATAGTCTAGATTTATTGATTTTAGGTGGTTTTACAGTTGGCATAATCTCTCTTTTGAGAGAAAGCCCCTTGTCAGATTAGCCTTATAACTGCTACGATCATCTATATCAAAGATACAAAACTATCCAGGTGGTCAACCAGATATTTGTAATCTGCACGTATGACAACATACGTTTTTCACCAAGTCTATTCTGCCAGGTTTAGACATTAAAGGTGAAGTTGAGATAGATGGTCTCTTCGGGTAAGGTTTTTTCTGAAGAGAGCCGTCTCAATATTTTTAAAATTTAATAGTGGTTCGTGACTTCGACGGAAGACATCATTACAAGCGTCTCCGCTGGTTTATTGTGCTACATTCAGGTTGTGTAACTCATGCTATTGTTTCTTATTTAATATTTTTATAGGTACAGTTATAGAATCGAGGTGTATCATGGGGCATTAGTTTTAACCTAAATCGTTTTGTAACTTGGTTGTTACGAAGTGACTTGTTGGACTTTGAATATTGCCAAATGACATCTTAACAAAAATAATCAATATCAACTTATCAACCAATCTACTATAGAAATACAATATTGGCTTGACAGCTAAAATAAATCGTAATATTTGTTAAAGAAGATCGATAATGAGCAGCAACATTATAGAACAGTATCCAACTCATGTAGAAGCTCTTAGCAAGACGAGAAAAGTTGTAGGACTAACTTATGAAGAGCTAGCTGAGTTAGCCGAAACAACTAGAACTAACCTCAGTAATACTATTGGCAAAAATCCATCATACTTGCCTTCTCTTGCCCTAATCGAAAGAATTTTGGCTGCACTTGAAGCGACAAAACCAGGAGCAAGGCTATATTACAGCCTCATCCTGTCTGATTATTCACCAGAAGAAGCAGAAAAAATATCCTTTGGCACAGATAATACCATACCAAAGCTTGACTTGAAAGAGGCAGCAAATCTCAGGCAAGAGTCGCAAATACGACAGTTAATTGTTTCCCTAATTGATAAAATCGATTTACGAAAGCTGATATTAGATGACTTAGATTCTAAGATGGCAATTTCAATCTTAATTTCCTGTCTTGATAAGAAAAACTTTTTCGATAATTTAAAAAAGCACCGCGTTGCCTATCAAATAGCTGAAAAATTAGTTTATTGTGGATTCTATCTAGGTGCTAGACCTTTTCAAATAGGAAAAAACATAGCCCCAGAGACGGTTGCAGGAATAATGAAAGGTTTCAGCCCGAGAATAGCATCCCAAGAACAAAAAAAGTCGAAAACCCAGTCCCAGGTTGAACCTTCCGAAGAAAAATTAGAATTAATTGGCTAGCACCCTTGGCATTTAATGAAAATTTGAACTATACTGGCGTGCTTTATATAGAGAAGTAGATAGGTTTTATATGCTTGATGTCATCCTCTCTGTTCACATAACTACTTATAAGCCAGTCATAGCAAATGGTTCGGGATAATATTTTCAAATTAATAGCCAGCTTAGATATCGAATCAATAGACCATCTATGGCTATTGCTGCGATACAACGAAAATGATAAATTGCCAATAAGCGAACATTTACCTCTTAAGCTAAAAACTATAATTTATCAAACAAATAGATTCGACAAAGAGGAACTGTTTGAGTTCAAGCTATTAATATGTGGCGCTTGTATTGGTATAGGAAAGCAGTCTATAAATCGGGAAAAATTTCCAGATGCATCAGTTATGTCAAATCAAAAAGCTAATAGCGTTAATGAAATTATTCAGTTAAAAAGCTATCTATTAAATTTAGCCACCGATTTTCTGGCAGAGGCAATCAAAGAAGGTTTGATGTCAAAAACGCAGCTTGAGACATTGATGAATGCTTTGGCAGATTACATATCTTACAGCTAAACCTTTAGATAAAGCTTTTACTATTTGCGGGCAATAAAATCCAAATTAATTATTTTAATAAAACTTTTTAAATAAATTATTCAGATAACTAATTTAAATATTCCTCTTCTAGTAATTGTAGTAACCTCTCCTCAATTGAATTAAGGGTAGAGCGATTCAGCTTTTCTAATCCTCGTAATACCCACATGGCGGCTTCATCTAATTCTCCTACTTCTGATAGAGCCGTCATTCTTTCCCCTAAATCCAACATTTGTTTTGATTCTATTGGTGTTAACTTCATTGGCGACAGGTCTTCTACTGAAACGACATATTGACTGTCCCAAGTATCCACTATACATTCATCTTTTCTAACGGATGATATCACACACCAACAATTCTGCTTCCCTTTAACCCCCGAAGTTATGCGACATATTTGACCCTCAGCAAAAGGATTAATAGTCGGATATTTTTGAGACAGGTAAGTTTTAACTGCTGTTTTTACCATTGAATAGGAGGGTACTTGACCCAAGGCAATCCCCACGGCCATCACCCAAACTTCACCAGCTTCAATTGGACTTAAATGAGCTTGAAAAATTGGTCGCAATTGCTTCTGTTTAGTTGGTTTTGGGTCATTAAGACCTTGGGTCTTCAAATACTCGACTATTTGATAATAAGTTTCGGCAGCACTCATACATCGCTCAATATAAAGCATGGTAAAGCCGAAAACAGCATCGCAATATTCGGCAAAACTATCATAGTTATCGCGATATAGTTTTAGCCGTTTAATAGTCCTCAAAGCCTGACCACGTAACACAAACCCCGTCAGTACCTGTTGCTCTAATTTATCCCTTAACTGCTTTTCTTGTGGTGATAAGACATACAATCCGTTTTATCCTTAAAATCAATTGATTCTCGATCAATTTTACAACTTTTAGTGCGAATAACAGGTCTTCTACGTAGTAAAATTCTTTTAGGGTTTTAGATTACTGCGATCGCTTTGGGAAATGGAGAAAGGTAAAGGGGAAAAGGGATGGCTATTCGTC
>CAYMWC010000417.1:0-3229 GCA_964393695.1 uncultured Pleurocapsa sp. | reverse complement strand
GAGAAACCATATGATATTTTATCGGTTAATTAACCTCAAAATCAACACCCTAGGTCAAGACTGCTTTTTACATATTGACTACGCTAAACTAACTCTAAGCCTGAAGCGATCTTTACAAACTACACTAATTATTTGGTCTGTGTTACTATCTCTGAATAAATAATATAAGTCTTTATTATGGGTAAGGTTTTAGTCTTAAACGCCTCCTATGAACCCCTAAATATCACCAGTTGGCGCAGAGCAGTGGTATTGTTGCTTAAAGGCAAAGCTGAGCAACTAGAACATAGGGGCAAAGTAATTTATACTGAGTTTCCCCAGCCAACGGTAATTCGACTGCGTTATTATGTAAGAGTACCATACAAAGAAATTCCCCTCACTCGTCGTAATGTCTTGGAAAGAGACAGTCACTGTTGTCAATACTGCAAAGCCAAAGGAGATCAACTTACAATCGATCATGTAGTTCCGCGATCGCGCGGTGGAGGCGATACTTGGGAAAATCTGGTTGCAGCCTGTGTTCGGTGTAACGTCAAAAAAGGTAGTAGAACCCCTAAAGAAGCAGATATGGCGTTGTCAACTAAACCTCGCCGTCCCTACAGTAGCTTGCATTTTGAATTAATAAAATATACTCAAGGTAATTCCAATCAAGAGTGGAAAAAATATGTAATCGGTATTTAATTTTTTAGACAGTCGCTTATTATATTGGTTAATGATAAACTCATAGCTCTAGATAAATGAAAATGTATATATATACCTTATTACTCGGTAATCTGATTGGTTACCACTAACCTAGTTTATGTCTTCAAACCTTAATACCTCTCTCGAACACCGTCTTGCACACAAAAAAGTAGCTAGTACAAAACAGTTAGAAGCAGTTGATAATAATCAGTTTAATTTAGAGAGCAAAAAAAATAGTGATCCAAGCAAAATAGTCCAAAAATTCCGTCAAACTCTAGAGCAACACCAGGGAGAAAGGCAAATAGTCATAATTCAAGATTTCCCCGATCCTGATGCTTTATCTAGTGCGTGGGCTTACCAATTAATTGCTGCTAATTATGATATCAACTGCGATATTGTCTATGGTGGTACATTGTCTCATCAAGAAAATATTGCACTAGTTAGACTCACAGGTTTACCTGCTAGAAGAATAGTCAACAATAGCTTAAAACAGGAAGATTTATCTGTATATCAAGGCTGTGTTTTAGTTGATAGTCAGGGGACAAATAGCCAACTATATCCTTTAGTAGAACAGGCTCAGATTCCCTTGATGGTGGTAATCGATCATCATAGTAAACAGCAAGATTTAATAGCCGAATTTATTGATTTACGTCCACAAACCAGAGCGACAGCCACCATCTTGACTCAATATATTCAGGAAGGACTACTAAAATTTGATAGTAGCAACGAAACCCATATTCAGTGTGCAACTGCTTTGATGCATGGTATACGTTCAGATACCAATCGTCTAATGCAGGCAAAAGAAGAAGATTTCATGGCTGCTGCTTATCTAAGTCGTTTCTATGATTCACAACTGTTAAATGCTGTATTGCAATCAGCGCGATCGCGCCGAGTCATGGACGTAATTGAACGCGCCCTCAGAAACCGCATTATTAAAAACAATTTCTCGATCTCAGGAGTAGGTTATTTACGCTATGACGACCGCGATGCGATCCCTCAAGCAGCGGATTTTTTAGTGACAGAAGAAGATATTCATACGGCTGTAGTTTATGGTATTGTCCATAATGAGGACGACGACAACGAACTGGTAATTGGCTCCTTAAGAACCACTAAATTAACTTTAGACCCTGACGAATTTATCAAAGAAACTTTAGGTACAGATACTCAAGGAAGGTTTTTTGGTGGTGGACGTTATATGGCAGGAGGATTTGAAGTTCCGATCGGCTTTTTAAATAGCTTTAATGATAATGCGGAATATACCAAACTCAAATGGGAAGTTTTTGATACTCAGATTAAACAAAAGCTCATGCGTTTGGTTGAGCCTGGAGATAATGTCATCTCCACTGATTAAGTAAGTTAATTTTAATTACAAATGGAAGTTTATTTAGTTCGTCATGGTCTTGCTGGTGAACGAGGTACTTATACTGATGATCGGCAGCGTCCCCTAACCAATAAAGGTCGTCAGAAAACAACCAAAGTAGCAGAGCGCTTACTTACTATTGGAGTTACGTTTGACTTAATCTTGAGCAGTCCTTTAGTAAGAGCCTCTCAAACCGCAGAAATTCTCCAACAACAAGGTTTATCGCCAACTCTTGAAACTTACTCACCTCTTCAACCTGATGGTGAGATAGAAGAGTGGCTACAGTGGCTACAGCAATGGCAACCTGAGCATCCTGATAGTACTGTAGCTTTAGTAGGACATCAGCCCGATTTGGGCAATTGGGCGGAAAGACTAATTTGGGGAACTGTTAAAGGGCAGCTAGTAGTCAAAAAAGCGGGTGTAATTGGTTTAAGTTTGCCTTCTATTGGGACACCAATTGGCAGAAGTACCTTGTTTTTGCTGACCTCTCCTAAATGGCTTGTTCAACAAAATTTATAAGCTTTAGGCTCTAAGCTTCTTACGATACTTGCTTTCAGTACCGACATTTCGCAGGTATATTCAAAAAATCAATAATTATATGATTAATCCATTACATAGCAGGGCTTTTAAGATTAGTTAAAAACCTTCTTGCTTGACTCAACTTTTAAATGGTCTATATCAACAGGATTTAATATGAGACGATCGCAGCTATGTTAATTTTATAGCTATGCGATCGCCCAGTTGGATATCAAGAGTTAGACATTGATTCGGTTTGTTGAACTCACTGGTTCATTGACAACAAAACCAAAGTAACCTGCGATCGCGCCTGTTAAAGCGTTAAACCAAACGTTGTTACTAAAGATTGGCATCAAACCAAAAGCGCTGTTGGTTGCTGGTAATAAGCCCAAAACTGCGATTAAAGCATAGGCAACAGCAAAACCACGATTATACGCTCTTGCATTGCCAGTATTAGCTGCGATAATCCCCAAAATTCCTACTGACAAATGAACTATGTTATGCATCAAGTTTGTAGGAAACAAGCCAAAGAGAAAGCCAAATCCTTTGGCATAAAAGCTATCGACATCTAAAGGAACACCACCATCAAAGCCGACAGGAGGAAGAGAGACAAAGCTGGGAATACAGGGGCAACGCATCTTAAATTGAGCGAAAACAGATAATTGAAAAAAAAGAGAA
>CAYMWC010000416.1:0-3246 GCA_964393695.1 uncultured Pleurocapsa sp. | reverse complement strand
TAATCCCATAAGGTTGACGGTAATTGTATTACCTTTGACCTTAACAGGTCGCACTATCTCGAAATAACTATAAATTATAAACTAGAAGCAATACGAAAACCAAAAGCATCTGATTTACTTTTAGGAGTAGACTTAAAACGTTGAGCAGCACGGCAATTCCCTGGTAAATGTAACCATGAACCACCTCTAAGAACTCGCAGATCTTTTGAGTCATTACTTGTCCAAGCACTACCATCGTCGGGAGCATCTTGATAATTACTGTGCCAAGTATCAGCACACCATTCAGCTACATTACCATGCAAATCGTACAAACCGAATCGATTGGCAAAAAAACTATCAACATCTGTAGTTTTACGGCGGTTTTCGCCTTCAAATCCTGAACCATATACATCCTCGCCATTATAGTTAGCAAGTTCTGTGCCAATTGTCGAGCCAAAATGAAAAGGAGTTTGTGTTTGACCTCTACAGGCATATTCCCATTCTGCTTCTGTGGGTAATCGAAATTCTCTACCAATTAAGACAGATAGTTTTTCACAAAACAAACCACAGTCAAACCAAGAAACTCTCTCCACAGGTTTTTTACTCTTGGTTATATTTGACTCCACAAATCGCGAGGGATTATCATTCATGACTGCCTGCCATTGAGCTTGAGTAATCGGATATTTGCTCATAAAAAAAGGGCGAATAGCAACCAAATGTTGAGGACTTTCTTCTACTTCTCTTTCTGCTTCGTCTGCTGGTGAACCCATAAAAAACTTACCTCCAGGTACACCAATTAAATCGAGGCTGATATCTTGACTCAAATTAATAGTTATATATTTAGCTTTCCCCTGATGACGATCAATTGACAAGATCGACTTTTGACCGACAATGAGACAAGGATCATCAGCAACAGTAACAAAATCAAATTCGACAACTTTTTAAGTTTAGTTGATGAACTTGCTTAATTTTGGGTATTTTTGGTTGGTTAGATGATTGATGCTGATTATGAGTTTGACTGACAGAACTTTTAACCTCAAGAGCTTCTAATACTTCTGCTACTGATTGAAAACGTCTTTTAGTTGCTCCTTCAACCAGCTTATCGAGAATATAGCTTAATTCATAGTCAATTTCATTGTCTCGAAGATAATCGCGCCACATCCATTCTCCTTCGGCGGTATCAAAAAGATTTGTAGGCTCAATGTTAGTTAGTAAATGAAGACAAGTTGCACCCAAACTATAAAGATCACTGGCAAATTTAGCTTTGCCTACAGCTTGTTCTGGAGCAATGTAAGCAACAGAACCAATAATTGTGCCGACTGCTGAGGTGTCAGTACCCATAGTTTCTTTGGCTGCACCAAAATCGACTAATACTAATTTGCCATCTTGTTTTCTTCTAATAATATTTTCTGGCTTGATGTCACGATGAATCACATGATGCTCATGAACAAATTTTAAAACTGCTAGGAGATCAGCTAATAATTCTTTGATTTGTTGTTGATTAAATACTCCCTTGGTTTTCAGTTCTTTAGCTAAATCATCACCGTCAATAAATTCTTGGATCAAATATTTACGGTCTTCTTGATTAAAAAAAGCTAATAATTCAGGTATTTGTTGATGCTTACCTAATTGATCTAAACGAGTAGCTTCTTGTTCAAATAATTCCGCAGCTTTGTTGAGAGCTTTCTTACTTTTTAGCTCTGGTAAAAACTGTTTGATTACGCAACGTGGCTTAGATGGCTTTAGCTCATCAATTGCTAAAAAAGTTCTACCAAAACCCCCTTGACCTAAAAGATTAATAGCACGATAGCGATTTACTAGTAATAACTGAGAATTGCATTTTTCACACAAGTTACTATTATGATGATTAACGTGAAGACAATCTGGGTTAAGACACTGGCTAATCATAAGTAATGAGTAATGAGTAATAGTAGCAAAAGGGTATATTTTAAAAAAAAGCAAGGTGTTAATTGCTAATCAATAAATTGCAGTTTAAACCTAGATTAGCTTACTATTAATTAATTTAAGTATTTCGTTTTTATTATAGATAGCATAATAACTTTATACCTTGATTTTAATTCAGTATTTATATGGTTTATTTCTGACTTTTGCGTATTGCTATAGATGTTGACTAGCTGTTTTGAAATACTAAGTATATTTACTCAAAAAATATTCAGCTTGCATAAAAAATAGACTTTCATCCTAGTAAAACTACAAGAAAGTATGAAGGTTTAGAGGTTTATTAAAATGAAATCTAGTAATCGTATTAAATCATTATTATTAGCTTTATCAGCGATCGCCAGTGCTACAATCATCAATACTCCTCAAGTTAAAGCTCAAGAGGTTTCTTTCCAAGAACAACCAGTAAATCAAGAGCAATTAACTGTCTTAGCTGTTCCTTTTGGTTATCAAGAACATCGTTTAGAAATTATTGAACAAATCCCAGGAAAAAAACAATGTTGGGCTGAATCTGGTACAGCACCAGTGGAAGTAGATTTATTGCTTTTGAATTTTGATCACAGTGATAGCTGTCGTCGTATTATTAATACCAACGGTTATACTCTACGTCTCAATGGTCAAGATGAAAGAGTTGCTCATGTAATCAAGATTGTCGAAAATAATGGTGAACTGCAACTAGTAGCATTTCACAAAGATCCTTCTCAACCTAGCATTGTCATCGGTAGAACTAATGGTTTGAGTAATAATGCTATGAAAATTATGCTTAATCCTGGTTGGCAAGTTACTAAAAGAGTTCACCAAGGACAAGTTATCGATCATTTTTATTTAAGTGGTAACACTGGCTTAACTTCCAGTAATTATTCTGCTACTTCTAGCAATTCAGTTAATGGTAGTAATTCTAGTAGCACCTCTACTAGCACCACTGTCACTCAGGGAACAGCTAATCCTAATTCTCCTCAACCTCAACCCGTTGATACTAAGGTTTTAGTTGATGGTGTAGAGCAGATTTATAACAATGTAGTTACGCCTTTTCTTTATAACTTGTCTCAGCAAGGTGCTAATAAGTAACGTTTTAAAAGTCACAAGTCAGAGGTCAGAGGTCAGAAGGTAAATTGACTAAATATTGACTGCGCCGACGACGATTATCTTGTTCTAATTGCGAGATTATTTCTTCTAATTCTAAGGAAGCAAGTTCTAATTCCTGACGACAACGACGAGACTTAGAGATTGTTTGTCTTATTTTTTTGCTATCAGGCAGGGCTAACGCATCTAAATTCCCAAAGCTAGACAGAAAAGGAGATTGAAAAA
>CAYMWC010000415.1:0-3251 GCA_964393695.1 uncultured Pleurocapsa sp. | reverse complement strand
GAGAGGCTCTTTCCTTTGGTTTATCTAGTGTTGCTTATTTTCGGACAAGTCTATTTAGGAACAAAGCATCATGAACTTGCTCTAGCTCCATGACCTTAGAACAATCATGCTTAATTCCAGAACGCCATATATATTTTAAATCTTGACCTGCCAAGTGCCTCCACTTCTTATATTTAACTGTATCTCTGATAATCAATCCATCCCTTTCACCAATTAGATATGATATCTGTTTAGATTTTAAATCCTGATAAACTTTGCAATCATGACTACCATCAGAGTCAGTAGACAAAATAAAGAGACAAGCTTCTACTGATGCCCCAAAACACGCTTTTGCATCAATCAAATAAATGTGAGCAGAAAATCTATTTCCTGACTTCTTCTTTACCTGACGCATTACCTTTCGAGCAACGGAATACTTGCATAAAATAGCTATAGTTCCTTCTTTTTTCGATAACCACTCAACATATTGCAAAAGCATCCATTCGGAAATATCAAAATTTCCTGAACCAGTTATAGCTTCGATGCCTCGACGATTCTGAAAGTTTGATTTTGAGGGAATATTTTGACTATTAAGAACACTCAATTCACTACTTGTAACCCAAGGAGGATTGCCGATCACTAGAATATATCCTGAAAGTTTAGAAATAAGAGCTTCCCAATTCGTATTAAAAAAGTCTGACTCATATATGGTTGCATTCTCCGAATTGAGGTGTTCAGATATAGATAGTTTTGCTTCTCTGATATATTTTCCATTCACATCCAAGCCTATGATTTTTGAGTTCCCAAACTCATTGAGTGCTGCTCGGAGGAAGGCTCCTTTTCCACAACTTGGCTCAATGACATACTCTGGTAATATTTTATGATTTAATTTGAGAGTTTTGATTACTTCGCTTGCAAGCTCATCAGAGGTTTGAAAATCACCAAATTGCCATTTTTCTGCTGACTTTACCATGATTATCTACCGAACTCTAAATAATCCTGAAATAGTGCCAGCTTGCTGAATAACTCGGCTGTATTGCAATCTCCACTGAAGAGCATTTGAGATTGTTAAATAGCCTTGATTCGGGGGTGATTCTAAAATTCTGTCAGCTATATACTTGTCGTATACAAAAATAAGAAGATGGTATCCCAATCCAAATACTTTTTGAGTTGCTGACCTAAAAGGACAAGAAGATTGTGGCTGTTTTGTACTTGTCACTTTAATATCAACCTCAAGAGCAGGAAGATCAATTCCTGAAGCTGAGTTTCCTGATTGATAACTGTAGTTTTGAGCTAAATATGCGGTGAATTTATGTTCTAGATAAGTTCCGACAGCTTTTCCATCTGTCACCCCGTAAAGTGTAGGCTCGTCATATATGGATTCTATCTCAGCAAACCTGGCTGCTTCAGCACACAAATCTTCAATGGTTAGTATTGGCTGCATTCTTCTCTTAAATCACACCATTTTAATAGTACATAAGAATAAGTTCATTAGAAAATTACTACATCTTGATCTTAAAGTTTGTAACCAACTCAAACGTTACGAACTTATTTTATACATTTCAAACATTTGCCAAGACCTAATTTGAAACATCGAGTTGTCATACTTATAAGCAGGAAAATCAAAGGCAAGGGTGACAGAGAAAAATTTAGCCTTTGTAAAGCTCCTTAATTAAGGTAGATTCAATTGGCGTACTTGGAACGTTATGTATAACAATGATAAATTTATTAATAATTTTCCATTTCTTAAAGAGCTGCGAGTGCTTGTTGTAGATAATAATGTCGATTGCTGCGATGTGATCGAGTTGTTACTACAGTTCTATGGTGTAGAGGTAAGAAAAGCATTTTTAGCCCAGGAAGCTCTAAAAATATTTGTTGAATGGCAACCAGATATCCTCGTGAGTGATGTTGCTTTGCCAGAAGTAGATGGCTTTGTCTTAGTTCAACAAGCAAGAACGATCGCGACAGACCGAGAAAAAGCATTATTAATCATTGCGGTGACAGCCTATAGCAGTGAAGAGATGCGTCAACTTGCTCTCTCTAATGGATTTGATTTTTGGTTTACCAAACCCTTGGATTTTAATAATTTCGTTGCTGTGCTTATCTATTTAGGAATCGACTTAGCAATCGACCAGTTTTTATCCGCTATTACTCTAAGGAATGGTAGTCATCTCGTGGAAATAGCTATCTAAGTTTTGAAGAGCATAGACCTAAATTTAAACCTTTCAGGAGTTAATTAATGAGTGTTATTACCAAAATGATTGTCAATGCAGATGCTGAAGTTCGCTATCTCACCCCTGGAGAACTAGAGCAAATCAGTATGTTTGTTAGCAGTAGCGATCGCCGTCTCAGGCTTGTGAAAGCTTTAACAGAAAGTCGCGATTACATTGTTACCAAAGCTGCCAATCAACTCTTCCAAAGCCGTCCATACCTGGTTTCAGCGGGTGGTAATGCCTACGGCAAAGAGATGACTGCCACCTGTCTGCGAGATATGGATTATTACCTGCGGTTGATTTCCTATAGTATTGCGGCTGGAGATGGCACACCAATTCAAGAGATCGGGATCGTTGGTGTTCGCCAAATGTACAAATCCCTTGGCACCCCAATTGAGTCTGTTGCCGAAAGTGTCCGTGCCATGAAGAATATCTCAAGCTCAATTTTGTCTGGAGAGGATGCTAGCGAAGTTAGTACGTACTTCGACTACCTAATTGCTGCTCTTCAATAGACAAGCAAAATTACCTACAAGCGATTACGCCACGCTATTTTTGTAGATTATCAGATGGTTTTTGGAGTGAAAGTACAACAATCGCAACTATAAGGAGATAAATAAAATGGAAGAACACATAACGATCTCATAGAATCGAGCAATTACTTCTCTAGTTAACATCTGCTCTGATTAACTAAATAGCTCAATCAATTTTTGGAGATTTTTATCATGTCATATACCATTGACTCAGCTCGCACAATTTTCCCTGACACTCAAGTGACTGAGGCAATTCCTGCCACGGTTGAATCATTCAATCAACTCAGTGCGGAAGATCAGTTAGCTTTACTTTGGTTTGCCTATACCGAGATGGGAGTTACCATCACTTCCGCAGCTATGTCTTTAGCCAACATGGTTTTCGCAGAACAAACTTTGACTCAAATCAAACAGATGTCTCCTGTTGAGCAAACGCAAGTTATGTGTGATCTGGTCAACCATACTGATACTCCCATCTGCCGTACCTACTCGTCTTTTGGCACAAATGTCAAGTTGGGCTTCTGGTATCAGT
>CAYMWC010000414.1:0-3251 GCA_964393695.1 uncultured Pleurocapsa sp. | reverse complement strand
GAGTCTAAGTTTGACCAGCTACTCTTACGATCTAGCAACTTTACTTTTTTCCCTAATGCTGCCAAATTTGACGCTGCATCTACACCGCTTTCATAGCCTCCGACAACCACAAATTTATCTCCTTCAAGATCTGCCCAAGAGCGTACTTGAGAGTTATGGATACACAATTTTGCCCCTGGAAAAGAATTTAAATTAGGATACTGAAACTCTCCTGCTGCCCAAATCACAAACTGCGATCGCAATTCACCTCTAGAAGTTTGAATAATAAAGCCCTTACCTTGAGGTAAAGCTTCAATTGTTTCTACATCAGTCTCTGTTTGTACGGGAAGTTGAAAATGCTCGGCGACAGTCTCCAAATATAAGGCATACTCTTTCCCCGTAAGATGTTCCCGTCTGAAACTGAGGGCAGGAGAGGTATTCAAAACCACTGCATTGAGATCTAATACTAAATCCTGTTCTCATAGGTCACTTTAAGGTGATGTAAGTCAGAAGTCAGAAGTCAGAAGTCAGAAGAGTTACAACTACTTTTACAAGATTAATAAAGGTATATTTTGTCAATCGGATTTAGTATAATAGCCCAAAACCATGACTGGGAAAAGATGGCGTGATCAATAAAAGAAAAGCTTGCTTAATAACAAAAAATCGAAGAAGAGAATGCAGCAGCGATCGCCTTATTTGGCTGTGACTGTTTAAAAAGCAAATAAATTTCTCGGAAAAAATATTAAAGGTTAAAAATGTTTTATTATGAGAATGATTATCATTCTTGTTTGCGTATTAAACCCTAACATATACTAGGTCTGAGTAAAACATGACAACTAACCCACTGTTTAACGAAGCTATTTATCTAGCTGAAAATCCTGAAGTTGCAGAATCCGTAACAGAAGGGCAATATACTTCAGGGTACGAAGAATATATTCAAGTTGGTCAGTTTCAAGAACGTAATGGAGTAATTTTTAACGGCACAAGCGGAAACGACGAGATTCAAGCTTCAGGACAGAAATCTTCTGTGATTGGCGTAAATGTAGAGACGACGGAAATAGGCAGACGATTAATTACAACTGAAACAGAATCTTTAGGAGTTGGTGAAGTCGACACATTGGCTGGTTCACCAGGTCAGAATATATTTTACTTGGGTGATAACGCCCTGGAAAATCCCTCAGATTTCTATTTAGGTAATGGTGATAATGATTATGCCCAAATTCGTAACTTCGATCCTACTAGCGAAGATGCTATTTATCTGGCTGGCAATCCTGAAGACTACAGCTTAGAAACCATCGACGGTAGCGTTCACATTTCCAAAAACGACGATCTAATCGGCATTGTCCAAGACGTTCCCAAATTAATTCCAGATGGCTTGTTTACCGAGAATGGTTTGCTGTTGTTTGCCCCTGAGAACGCTTACTATGCCAAGAATAGTCAACCTTATTTTAATCAGCCAGCTTACTTAGCAGCCAATCCCGATGTTCAACCGCTAATTGATTCAGAAGAATATGAATCAGCTTGGGATCACTTTATTCAAGTAGGTATTGATGAAGGACGGCAAACGTTTTTTAACGGGGTGGTAGAAAACGATCGCTTTTTCTATCCTCTTGGTAATGCAACCATAGTCAGCTTCCCAATTACCAACTACGATCCAAATACAGGTGCGATCGCAACAGCTACTACAGGTACAGGAGAAAGAGACCACTATCACGGATCTTTAGGCGAAGATCGCTTTTTACTAGGGAATGCAGGGGAAGATTTTTATGTTGGAGAAGGAGACGAAGATTATGTCTTGCTTGGTGATTTCGACCCGAAGGAAGATCGATTAATTGTCGCTGGCAATATTGATGACTATCAGTTTGATATCTACGATGACGAATATGAAGGAGTCATCTACAAAGAATTCCAAATTTCTAACCAAGGCGGTGATGTAATTGCCAGAATTGAGGGTGGTGAAAATCTCAACTTGGTGGAATTACCTGGAGATATTCCTGGAACAAGTACACTTGTTTCTACCGAATACGAACTGTTAAATTCATCTTCACAAGATGGAAATAGTTAAATCAATTAATAAATCTGCGAGGTACAGATGTATATGAGTATTGTGACTTCAAAAGTTATTTTTCTCCCTAAAATAGGGCTGTCCGCACTACATTAGACAAGGGAGTAGCCATTGGCAGCAAATGCTCCTTCTGGAAAAGCTTTCCCTTATAAATTTTGCTAATAGCAGCAGGAAAAAGCAAGATGAAATCTCAAGATAGTTCGAGATTAATTCCTTCTAAATCTGCCCTAAAACCCAAACTATCGAGAATCGGGTTATGGCAAATAACCGCAGAAGCAATCGCCAAAAGTAATTGGTGGCAGATATTTCTAATTGCTGTTGGTAGTGCTAGCAGCATTATCTATCCCCATGTGCCTTTAGTTAGTTTTGCTGCGGTAGCTGGTAATACCCTAACTCGCCAAAAAGCACTTATTGGTGCCATGAGTATTTGGTTTGCCAATCAGCTTTATGGTTTTGCTATTCGCCAGTATCCCAAAACTTTAGAATCTCTAACGTGGGGGCTAGTTATGGGTTTAGGAATGCTTACGGTAACTTGGTTAGTTACGGCACTACGACCACAATTTAGTCGTTGTAATCTTCAGGGTTATTTACTCTGGCTAGCCATTAGTTTTATAGGTGGTTACGCCATTTATCAAGGCAGCATCGTTTTAGTCGCCCAGTGGATGGGCGGACATGGATTCAGTTCGACAATTTTGGGAAAAATTTTCTTGAGAGATGTCATCTGGGCTATGGCTTTATTTGGCGTATATGGTTGCATTCTTTTAAGACATGAGCTTGCCAACAAAGCATTCCCAAGTCAACTAAAAAATTAATTTTGATTACTGAAAGTAAATGTCTTGAACTTTCAACAAAGTCGATTATTGTTCAAATTCCTAGTCAATTATCTAGACGATTAGGAAAATAATGTCTCATTTTAAATTGCAGATTTTAAGATGCGATTGCCATCTCAAATCTGTAGGAATCTCTTGTCATTTTTTAGGAAAAACTATGAATATTTCAACAGCGACATTAGGTTATCCTCGTATTGGTAAAAACCGTGAAGTTAAAAAGGCACTGGAGTCTTTTTGGAGTGGAAAACTTGAGGCAGAATCCTTACTACAAACTGTCAAAGAAGTAGAAGAGACAAACTGGCAAACTCAATTAGCAGCAGGTATCGATCGCATTGGGATTGGTGATGCTAGTCTTTACGATCATGTATTAGATTGGT
>CAYMWC010000413.1:0-3259 GCA_964393695.1 uncultured Pleurocapsa sp. | reverse complement strand
AACTGGGGGCGATCGCCTTTTTTAGCCAGTCATTACTATACCCTGCGTTTTATGGCGAATTTGGGCTTGAAACACACCGAACACAGTAACTGTAAGTATTTTAGAAAGTTACATAAGCAAGGTGAATCGATTCCTGCGCCAACAGCGATCGCCTATTATCACTTTTTAGATGAAGCTTTCCATACCACCACTTCTAGATTGATGGCGCGGGAACTGTATAAAGATTTTCCTCAGCCGACAAAATACGAAAAATTTGTGGCAAACTTAGCATTTTACCAACTGCAAAGTCGGATTTGGAAAGGTCTTTCAGGAGTAGTCCCTGATCGGCATCGCCCCGATGATTACTCGGTAATGAGCTTTATCTACAAAATTTTGCTCTCTGATGTTTTTGGGATGTCATCTAAAGATGCCCTGTATTGGATGGAGCAGTGTTTATGTCATGAGCATGAAGGATTCCATCAAAATGTCAAATTTCATCAAAGCCTGTTAGGGGAATTTCGGCGCACTTTTAACAGCCTAGATTATCTCTGGTCAGCTAATCGTGAAATGACTCCAATGGCTTCGGGGGAAGGAATTGCTAGTGCGATCGCTAGTAATCTTCAAACTTTTCGGCAATTCTCCCAGCTAATTAATCAACAATAGGTAGAAAATGGAAAACATCGCAATTATCGGTCTTGGATGCCGTTTTCCCAAGGCTGCCAACCCCCAAGCATACTGGAAACTGATTAGTAATGGTATAGATGCGATTACGGAAGTTCCTAAAGATCGCTGGAATGTTGATGAATTATATGATCCTCAGCCAGCTACTCCAGGCAAAATGAATACCCGTTGGGGAGGATTTTTAGAACAGGTTGATGGTTTCGATCCCCTATTTTTTAATATTTCCCCGAGAGAAGCA
Source organism: uncultured Pleurocapsa sp. (assembly GCA_964393695.1). Taxonomy (GTDB): domain Bacteria; phylum Cyanobacteriota; class Cyanobacteriia; order Cyanobacteriales; family Xenococcaceae; genus Waterburya. The sequence goes on along the minus strand of CAYMWC010000413.1, from coordinate 2,361 downwards.
GAGCGCATCGATCCTCAACAACGACTATTTTTAGAGGTAGCTTGGTCAGCTTTGGAAAATGCGGGGTTGGCGACGGATAAATTGGCAGGTAGCCTAACAGGGGTATTTGCGGGAATGGCGGTAGTCAATTATGACCAACTGCTATATAAAAACGTTGCCGATTTAACTCAGATAAGTGCTTACGACGGAATTGGTACTACTCTCAGTTTGGCTTCTAGTCGCCTATCTTACCTGTTGGATTTAAAAGGGCCTTCTTTAGCGATTGAAACTGCCTGTTCTTCTTCCTTAGTAGCGGTGCATCTGGCTTGTCAAAGCTTGCGATCGCGAGAATCAAATCTATGTATAGTTGGTGGGGTAAATTTAATTCTGACACCTGAATTGAATATTGTTTTCTCTCAGGCACGCATGATGTCCCCCGATGGACGCTGTAAAACTTTTGATGCGGATGCTAATGGTTATGTACGGGGAGAAGGGTGTGGAGTAGTTGTTCTCAAACGTCTCTGTGATGCTATGGAAGCTGGCGATAATATTCAGGCTGTTATCCGAGGTTCGGCGGTCAATCAGGATGGAGCGAGCAACGGCATTACTGCCCCGAATGGTCCCTCGCAACAAGCGGTAATTCGTCAGGCTCTAAACAATGCAGGAGTAAAGCCAGCAGATATTAGTTATGTGGAAGCTCACGGTACGGGTACACCTCTGGGGGATCCGATTGAGGTTAAGTCACTCAAAAGTGTATTAATGGAAGACCGTAGAGCAGATCAACCCTGTTGGCTTGGTTCGGTCAAAACTAACATTGGTCATTTGGAAGCAGCAGCAGGAATGGCGGGCTTAATTAAAGTAGTTCTAGCTCTACAACATCAAGAGATTCCCCCGAACTTACATCTAAACAAATTAAATCCTTACATTCGTCTGCATAAAACTCCTTTATCTATTCCGACAGCCAATCGATCTTGGACTGTCGAACAGGAAACGCGTCTGGCAGGAATTAGCTCATTCGGGTTTGGGGGGACAAATGCTCACGTTATTTTAGAACAAGCCCCTGTAGTCAAGCCAGTTAAAGCCAAAAAAGAGCGATCGCTTCAATTATTAACTCTCTCTGCCAGAAATGAGGCAGCTTTAGTTGAATTGGCAGGGAAATATAGTGAGTTTCTCAACTCAAATCCAGCCGTTTCCTTAGCAGATATTTGTTTTACCGCTAATGCTGGTCGTACCCATTTCGAGTATCGTTTAGTGGCGATCTCCTCCTCTCTAACTCAATTGCAAACATCTCTCCAAGCTTTTGCTTCAGGAGAAGATTCAGCAACAGTAGCTACAGGATATTTGAGTACCAGAAGCCGTCCTCAGGTAGCATTTCTGTTTACAGGACAGGGTTCACAGTATATGTGCATGGGCAAAGAACTCTATCAAACTCAACCCACTTTCCGCAAAGCTTTAGACTACTGCGCAGATATCCTAACATCCTATTTAGATCGACCTTTACAGGAAATCATCTACTCTTCTCTATCCCTGATCGATCAGACTAAATATACTCAACCTGCAATTTTCGCTATTGAATACGCTTTAGCCCAGCTATGGCAATCTTGGGGGATTCAACCTTCTGTGGTTATGGGGCATAGTGTCGGTGAATACGTAGCTGCTTGTGTGGCTGGAGTTTTTAGTTTAGCAGACGGTTTAAAGCTGATTGCCGAACGAGGGCGTTTGATGCAGTCTTTACCGCAAAATGGCAGTATGATCTCCCTGCTAGCAAAGCCAGACATAGTTTTAGCTGCCATTGAATCATGCAAAGGAGAAGTAGCGATCGCTGCCTATAATGGAGCTAATAATACGGTTATTTCAGGTAAAACCGCAGTTATTCAAAGTATAGTCTCTCAGTTAGAATCTCAAGGCATAAAAACCAAATATTTACAGGTTTCTCACGGGTTTCATTCTCCTTTAATGCAGCCGATGTTGGCGGATTTTGCTCAAGTTGCCCGCGAGATTACTTACTCATCTCCACAGATTGATTTAATTTCCAACGTTACGGGTGAAATAGCAACTGCTGACATTGCTACTCCTGAATATTGGTGCAATCACATCATCCAGCCAGTTCAATTTGCTCGCGGTATGGAAACCCTAGAAGCGCAAAAACTGGCAATATTGTTGGAAATTGGCGCAAAACCAATTCTCTTAGGGATGGGTCGTCTGTGCTTATCTGATACAGGAACAGATTATGCTTTGCTTCCTAGTTTGCGACCTCAAAAATCAGATTGGCAACAGCTATTGGAGAGTTTGGGAGAATTATATTTGCGAGGTATAGTCATAGACTGGTTTGGTTTTGAGCGAGATTACTTACCCCGTCGTCGCCTGGAGTTACCTACCTAT
>CAYMWC010000412.1:0-3286 GCA_964393695.1 uncultured Pleurocapsa sp. | reverse complement strand
TTAATGGTTTATTGTCTAAGGTCATCATACACAATTTAAATGCGTACAAGCTTAAGCAACTTTTACACGATGAAGTGAGCGATGCCTAAGGCTGCGCTTCGCGCAATCGCATTTACAGGCAAATTGTCTATTTACAATGACTAATAACCACTAACCACTAACCACTAACCACTAACTAATAACTAATTAATCAACCTGGGTAACATTAAACCCCATCTGACATCTGTAAACCGTAGCTTCTCTGGAAGTAGATTTTTGTAAAGCTTTACCACAGCCGAGTCGCTCTCCATGCCAGCGAGGTAAACCAGCATTATCTGCCATCAAGCAATTTTGGCAAACTTGTTTAGCTGACAAAATTTGTTCATCTGCAATCATAACTATCATTGGTTAATCCTCCAGAAGCTATATTCAGAATTTTATTTTTTTTTTAGTTATTATTAAACTTTCTGCTATATAGCTTAACAGTTTGAATTAAGCTGACGAATATGTTCAAAGGTGCGAATAATCACATCACCATTTTTGCTTACTCCTAAAGGATTTAAGGTAGTAAAAATAATACAATATCATATCCTTTGGTATTGGCAGGAGGCATAGTAATACTAAATCCGATTGACAAAATATACCTTTATTAATCTTGTAAAAGTAGTTGTAACTCTTCTGACTTCTGACTTCTGATGTTATACCCTTGTGGTACTTCTGACTTACATCACCTTAAAGTGACCTATGAGAACAGGATTTAGTATAATTTGATATCCCTTCCGCTTGAATGACAGTGCAACAACTTTTTCAAAATCGGTCGGATCTTTTATCTGGATACTTTGAGAACCCATAGTTAATTTTTAGAAATAATTAGGTATTTAGATTTATATTTCCCAAAAATAGGTGATAAATAAAAAGCAGAATTTTAAAACTAAACTATGGATCAGAAATATAAAGATTTTAGGGTAAGAGATTGGCAAGAAAGCGATCGCACTTCTGCAGCAGAGGTTATAAAAACAGTCTTAGAAGAATATGGTTTACCTTGGCAGCCCGAATTAGCGGATAAAGACGTAATTGAAGTAGAAACAGCCTATTTAAACGTTGGGGGCGAGTTTTGGGTAGTTGAGCAAAATGCAACTATAGTCGGTACAGCAGCATATCAGCCTATAGCTAGAGGACAAAACGCTGTCGAAATCCGCAAAATGTATTTATTACTACCATTTAGAGGTCAAGGATTGGGAAAATATTTACTAGCGCAATTAGAGCAAGCGATCGCTATTAAAAAATATCAAGAAATTTGGGTGGAAACCGCATCGGTATTACAAGAGGCAGTAAAATTATACGAGCGCAGTGGCTATTACCCTGCTAGTGGTGTAGAAACCGCAAGATGTGATTTGGTTTATCGTAAAAAAATTACACCGTTCGATAACTAATTAGGAGTAGATAGAAACAAATACACTATGTTTTTACTCGCTGGCGATATTGGCGGAACCAAGACTATCTTACGTCTAGTAGAAGTTACAGAAGTCACACTAACCGAAAAGTCTTTTAAAACGGTTAAGGAAGCTCAGTATATTAGTGCTAGTTTTCCAGATATCGTGCCAATGGTGCGAGAATTTCTAGGAGAAGACCAAAAATTTTTACCTCAAATAGCTTGTTTCGCGATCGCAGGGCCAGTAGTTAACCATACTTGCCATTTGACAAATCTTGACTGGGTTTTGGATAGTCAGCGTTTAGAAATGGAATTAGATATCCCGAAAATTAGCCTGATTAATGATTTTGCTGCTAATAGTTTTGGTATTTTGGGTTTAAAAGATGTTGATGTCCACACACTGCAACCAGGGGAAGCTAGAAAAAAAGCTCCTATAGCGGTAATTGGTGCAGGCACGGGTTTAGGCGAAGCATTTTTAATACCCCAGGGAAACAAGCATCAAATTTTTGCCAGCGAAGGCGGACACACGGATTTTGCACCTCGTAATGATTTAGAAATAGAATTACTGAGATATTTACGCCAAAAATTAAAGGTCGAGCATATTTCAGTTGAAAGAGTTGTTTCAGGTCAAGGTATTACTTCAATTTATCAATTTTTACGGGATAGTAACTTTGCTTCTGAGTCTCCTGAAATTGCTGAAAAAATTAAAGCTTGGGAAGTAGAAAAAAACAAAACTATTGATCCTGCTGCCATTATTTCTCAAGCAGCTTTTAAACAAAGCGATCGCCTGTGTGAAAAGAGCATGGAAATCTTTATTGAAGCCTACGGCTCAGAAACAGGCAATTTAGCTTTAAAATTACTTGCTTATGGGGGAATTTACATCACAGGTGGAATTGCAGCTAAAATCTTACCCTTAATGCAGGATGGTCGGTTTTTAAAAACATTTAAAGATAAAGGCAGAGTTAGCTCTTTAATCGACGCAATCCCCGTCCACATTGTCTTAAATCCCCACGTAGGCTTAGTTGGCTCAGTATTGTATGGTTTGCAGCATCAGGATTGAAGTTTAATTAAAATTCTGAGCTTACTTGCAGACCAATACTAGTAGTGCAACAAGATTGTTTTGAGGAGTAATGTTCGCCCTCGAAGTAGTGGAGTTATTGGAGTAATGGGGTATTGAGAATTTGACTCTTACATTTTTCCGTCCCGGTGTTTGTATAGCAACGGAGAGTGCGGTTCGTTCTTAGCGATCGCATTCTGTTTTGGCTTCGCTATCTAAAGCATGAATTAATTGGGTTTCTAATTCATCTATTTGTGCCTGTATACCAGTATCCTCACCCAGTAAACGATCAAGTTGACGGTAATATTCTTGTGGTTTCAAGCGATCGCGCAAACGCTGACAAAAGTTTTTGACTAGTATTTCTGAGGCGGTGGTTAAAGTAGTTTCTAATTCATTAGCAAGATAATATAATGCCTCTACCAAAACAGCAATCAAGGGTGCGGTAGCAACGAGGATGGGATAAAGTGGCGCGACTATAGGCGTTTTGTACTGAGAAGGTTTGTAATAATTCGTCAAGACGACTTACCATTTACGCCCTCAGTTTGAGAAAATCTGATTCAAAACTAGAATCTTGATTGGTGACAACGGCATTAACTTCTTGTTCTATATGTTGAGTAAATTCTCTGCTTATTTCTTGTAACTTTTGATTGAGTAATGTCAACTCCTGGGTTTTCATCGCTTCAATTTCTTGGGGTTGATTAACTAAATCTTGTAGTTGTTTAATGTAATGCTGTTTAATTTCTTTGCAAATAGGTTGTAAATCTGGTTCTACCGAACTTACTGTGTAAAAACTATAAAGATTTTTGACTTATTTTTTG
>CAYMWC010000411.1:0-3317 GCA_964393695.1 uncultured Pleurocapsa sp. | reverse complement strand
CATACTCCTAGCTTTGTCGGCTCTCATATCACTGGTTACGACAATATGCTCAAGGGTATTCTGGAGTGCTTGACCGAAGGTAAGAAGCAAGAAACTACTAACGGTAAATATAACTTTAACTTAGGTTTCGATGCGTATATTGGTAATATTCGCGAATTAAAACGAATTCTCCAATTATTTGGCATTGACTATACCATTCTTTCCGATAATGCAGATGCATTTGATTCCCCTAATACTGGTGAATTCAAAATGTATAACGGTCTAACTAAACTTGAAGATGCTGCCGACTCGATTAACGCAGAAGGTTCATTCTTCTTCCAAAAATATACCACTCCCAAGACTCAAGACTATATTGAGAAAGAATGGGGTCAGTCCACTTATAACTTCCGTCCTTTTGGTATTCGCGGTACTGACGAATTCTTAACCAAATTATCCGAACTAACTGGTAAGCCTGTACCTCAAGAATTGGTAGAAGAAAGAGGTCGTGCAGTTGATGCGATCAACGATTCCCAAGCTTGGATTCATGGCAAACGCATTGCTATCTACGGCGATCCCGACCATGTATTTGGTTTGGTTAATTTCTTACTAGAATTGGGCGCAGAACCTGCTCATATCGTTGTTACCAACAGTAATCCCGAATTTGAGGAAGAACTACAAGCTGTTCTAGATGCTAGCCCCTACGGTAAAGATGCTACTATCTGGGGTAAAAAAGACCTGTGGCACTTACGGAGTCTGTTATTTACCGAACCCGTAGATTTAATTATTGGTAACTCTTACGGTAAGTATCTCTGGCGTGATACCCATACTCCCTTAGTTCGTATTGGCTATCCGATCTTTGATCGCCATCATATGCACCGCTATGAAACTATGGGTTATAAAGGCGCGCTCAACCTCCATAACTGGATTGTTAACACCATTCTCGACGAACTCGATCGCCAGACTATTATCCCTGCTAAAACCGATATTTCTTTCGATCTGATTCGTTAATGAACAAATTACCACTCTGTACGGGCGGTTCGCAAACCGCCCCTACCTATTAACTGAAAAGGAAAACTATGAAACTAGGTGATGTCGAACTCGACCAAGAACCAGCTTTCCCACTTGAATCTAAAGTTAGAGTTCGGAAAAAGATTCGCAATGATGGCACTTTCCCAGGTAAACCAGTTGGGGAAACTCTCGCCAATAAAGGAGATGAAGGGTACATCATTTCCATCGGTACATATCTGCAAACTGCTTATATTTATTCCGTTCATTTTATGGAAACGAATAATGTAGTGGGCTGTCTGGGGAAAGAATTAGAACTAGTATCAGAAAACTGAGGAAATTATGTCTATTCAAACCCAAAATTATCCAAACAGATTTACTTTTAAAAGATTCTCTCTCGATCTTTTTTATCCTCTACGTCGCTGGGTAGATAATATCGAAGTTACTAATGAAAAATTCGCTCATTTTCTTTGTAATTTAATTCCCTGTACTTGCCCCTTCGAGCGGGATGTAAACATTTTCGGTAAAACCTTGCACATTCCCCCTCTATGCAAACTTAATCCCCTCTATAACGAAGTTGTCAGTTTGCGTCTGCGTGCTTTGAGTTATTTAGAAGGAGATTGTGGGGAAGATATTAGGAAATATATTTGTTAATTATTGGTCATTGGTCATTGGTCATTGGTCATTAGTTATTGGTGACAAACAACAAAGGACAAACAACAAAGGACAAATACAATGGCAAAACCTAAAATCGCCGACCTCTTAAACGAACCAGGTTGCGAACATAATCACAAAAAAGAAAAAGGTAAAAACAAAGCTTGTAAACAACAAGCTCAACCAGGTGCCGCTCAAGGTGGTTGTGCCTTTGATGGAGCGTCCATTGCCCTAGTCCCTATTACTGATGCTGCCCACTTAGTTCACGGACCGATCGCTTGTGCTGGGAATTCTTGGGGTAGTCGTGGGAGTTTATCTTCTGGTGCTACTACTTATAAAATGGGTTTTACTACTGATATTAGCGAAAATGACATTATCTTTGGCGGTGAGAAAAAACTGTATAAAGCGATCGCTCAAGTAATTAAACGCTACGATCCGCCTGCGGTCTTTGTTTATTCTACCTGCGTCACTGCTCTGATTGGCGATGATTTGGATGCAGTCTGCGAAGCAGCAACCAATAAGTTTGAAACTCCTATTATTCCTGTTAATTCTCCTGGTTTTGTCGGTAGTAAGAATTTAGGGAACAGGTTAGCTGGGGAATCTCTTTTAGATTACGTTGTCGGTACTGCTGAACCTGAATATACTACTCCTTATGATATCAATCTGATTGGGGAATATAACATTGCAGGGGAACTTTGGGGCGTACTGCCGATATTTGAGAAAGTTGGTATTCGCGTCCTCTCCAAAATTACAGGAGATGCCACTTTTGAAGAGATTCGTTACGCTCATCGTGCCAAACTCAATGTCATGATCTGCTCCAAAGCCTTAATTAATATGGGGCGCAAAATGGAGGAGCGTTATGGAATCCCTTATATTGAAGAGTCTTTCTATGGCATTGCCGATATGAATCGTTGTTTGCGGAATATTGCTCAAAAAATAGGCGATGAAGCTTTACAGCAACGAGTAGAAACAGTAATTGCCGAAGAAACTGCCAAACTCGATGAAGCTCTTGCTCCCTATCGCGCCCGACTCAAAGGTAAGCGGATGGTGCTTTATACAGGAGGGGTGAAAAGTTGGTCAGTGGTTTCCGCAGCCCAAGATTTAGGAATGCACGTAGCTGCCACCAGCACCAAGAAGAGTACGGAAGAAGATAAAGCCAAAATAAGAGAGTTGTTGGGTAAAGACGGTATAGAACTAGCTAAAGGTAACGCTAAGGAGCTATTACAAGTTATTAAAAAGACTAAAGCGGATATGCTCGTGGCAGGAGGACGCAACCAATACACCGCCCTCAAAGCCCGTATTCCTTTTCTCGATATCAACCAAGAACGTCATAACCCCTATGCAGGATATGTCGGACTGATTGAAATGGCAAAAGAATTTGATCGCGCCCTTCACAGTCCCATTTGGCAACTGCTTAGACAGCCAGCACCCTGGGAGCAATTGACAATGGACAATTGACAATGGACAACTAAGCATTTTTTCCTCTATCTTCGTTCCTCATTCCTCCTTCCTTAAAAATGACTACCGTAACCCGTAACAAAAAATCCGTCGCTGTCAATCCCCTTAAGCAGAGTCCTCCTTTGGGAGCAGCGTTAGCTTTCTTGGGATTAAAAGGAATTGTGCCTTTATCTTCTTTGTGAGAGAAGACCCTCATGTCCCGTGAGGGATGAATCGAACCG
>CAYMWC010000410.1:0-3333 GCA_964393695.1 uncultured Pleurocapsa sp. | reverse complement strand
TTATTACTTATTACTTATTACTTATTACTTATTACTTATTACTTATTACTTATTCAACTAATGTTCTAGCTTGTCTAAAAATATCTTCCGCAAATTGAGGATTACTTTGCATTTTCTCAAACAAAATCGTCAAATCATGAGGACTACCTTCTACAGCGACACAAATACCAGCATAAAGAATCTCAAAGTCTTGAATTCTATCTTGAATATTTTTTGGTTCTTCTTGTTTAATTTCGACTATGCGGACGGATTTTTCAGGTGTATGAGCGATGTCTTCTTGACTCAGATCAATTATTGGATCTGCTGATATAGCTGGAATTTCTGCTTGAGTTAGCTTGGTTAAATTTTGTGGGTTTGGGTGGTACGGATTTATTTCGGTAGATTCTTTATGATGTTTGACAATTAGCTTGGCTAGGGAATAAGTGATATTTTCTCCTCGGCTAGCCAGTTCTATGGCATATTCTCTAGCATTTTCAGGAGTTGAAGGAGCAGCTAAAATATAGAGTGCAGAAGTGGCAAAATTAAAATGCGTAAAATTTACGTTTTTGAATTGTTCGCTTACCTGCATAAATTTGGTTGCTGAAGAAATACTCCAATTAAATTCTGTTTTTAGCCAATTTCTAAACTCTCCATGTTTAAGTTGTTGTTTGACTTCAGTTAGGTTTTGTCCAACCTTAATAATGTCTTGTGCTGTTTGGCGAATTAGACCTTTAATCTCAGCAGTTTTTTGCTTGACAATAATTTGAGCTTTGGGATCGAGAATTTTATAGTCAAAATCTTGATGTTTAATGTCATTCAATACTGGATTGGACGATGATTGAGAGTTTGATTTTGTTACCGAATTTTGCAACTCCAAAATAGATACCTCCGAAATAAGGCCCTGACAATTTCAAGTAAGTAAATTAAATAGATTTAATTCTTAGGTATTTGCCAAGAATTGATTTCCATCACAGTAGAAATGAGAAAGTTTAATAGTTATTGACTAAATTAACAATCAATTTGATCAAACTTACCAATTATCAAATAATGATTTTAGGAATTTCATAGCTACTCCTGATTATTTTATATACATAGATACAGTAATTTAAATGCAGGAAATACACTTTAATTCACAAAAACCAGATAGATTATTGAACGGTATCTTATCTATGGGAGACATTTCATAACACAAACTTAATATATAGCAATCAGGAATCATATGGGAGAAAGCAAATAGCCTAACTTCTGCCTTCTGGCTCCTGAAGATAGCTTATGTACACAAATCAAAATTGCACAAGTAACGCACAAGTAACTAATAGTTAATTAATCAAATAACTTAATTAAGCTATTGTATTACAATATAGTAATAGCATTTAGATCTACGAACTGTAGTTGACTTGACATTTTTACAAAAATTATGATTGTATGTTGACTGGTATCAAGTTTGAGAGCAAAATCTTATTATTTGTTTATTTTTCTTAAAATTTGGAATTGAGAATTAATTTTTTGCCATTTTTGCATCCATTCAATTAACTTGGCTTCGCTTATTTTGGTCTTAGCTTGATTAATCTGGAACAATTGAACTAACTCCTCTGCTGATTTATTTTGCTGTTTTTTCCAGATCTGGATCAGAGTATTTTGGTCAACTAAAGATTTCCCTAAACCCAGAAATTGTTGTAGTTTTCGCTGTTCATCCTTCCCAATTGTCTCAACTACAAAATCTGTACTGTTGGCTTTTTCTAAGACTCCAGATAAAGCCTCAATATAGGCAGTGCTATTATCAGCGATCGCACTTTTAGGAATTGAAGGTTTACCAAAGCGACGAAAGGCAGCAGCAGTAGCAACACTGGCAATGACAATTATTTGAATAAAAAGCAAAAATAAGGGAGTTTTAACTAAATAACTCAAGACATCTTCTTGTTGCTCATCAGCAAAGGTTTCTTGATCTTTATAGCCATGAATATATTCATCTACCCAAATAGCTTGATTTTGACTAACTAATTTTGCTAAAAACTCATAGTTATCGAGATTTTGATAGGCATTAGCTGCTAAATAAGGAGTCGCACTGTAAATTACTTTTCCTTTACCCACTTTTTCTTCCCACACCACCGCACCATGTTGATCTGCCAATAAAGCTTTAGTATCATTAACTGGCTGATGACGACGAGTAGTTTCAATAGTAATTTGACGGCTGGATAAAGGTTGATCCCGATAGGAAATTAAACTTTTAAAAGGTGCTGCGGTAGCTGGTTCATGTTCCCCAATAATTACCAAAGTATTACCATGACTTACCCATTGTTTTTCTATGGCAGAGAGATAGTGAGGTGATAGTCTACTTGACTGAAAATCTGTCTGATTACGAATTTGAATATAGGTAACATCTTGAAGATTATCTTCAATTAACTGTGAAAAAGGCTTTTCCCAACGCTTGATTGGTATTTTGCCCTCAGACATATATTCATACCAAGCCCCATAACCATAGGGGTTGCGTCCATAAGTAGAGCCGATATCATTCCTATTCCCACTACTATTGGGGGCAGCAATCAAAGTCAGAAGAATAATTACCACGATCGCGATCGCGATCAAAAACCTTTGGGGTTGTCGAAAATTGGGCATTTAAGGAATTAGAGGAAAATTAAGATTCAATTTGCCGATAAGCTTGCTGACATTGCTCAAATAGAGATTGATCCGCTTCTGCCCTACTAAAACACAATCTTTGGTGAATCGACAATAATAATTCGTAGGGTTGAGAAGGAGACACTTGCAGCTCAACTAGCGATCGCCGATACTCCTGATCAGTCAAACTCGCTTCAGCAGGAATGATCTCACGTTGATCCAATAACTCTAACATTGCCTGATATAAACAAAAAATTGCCTGTCGATAATTACCTTCAATTTTAGCTGTTTGCGATCGCTCTACCCAGTCAGCTATTGATAATCGAGGTGTGTTAAGGGGTGTTGGAAGATTAATATGGCGATCGCTCCCTCTTTGCCAACGTTTCCAATAAGGACGCAATAATAACCACAACTGCCAAGTAATCCAAACTAGCAACACAGCAATCAGTGACCATAAGCAAATCTTGATAATTTGCCATAGTAACTTAGATTTCAGAAATTCCCATCCCCAAGCATCAGTATCTAACTGAGCAGTCTTAAATTCTAGCCATTCACCGACTCTTTGTTTAATTAAATCAAAACGCCAGCCTAAACCATCTTGTTTGAATGACCCTGAGAACATAATAATAAAGTAAGTAAGAAATAAATAAGTTTCAATTGTCAGTCCCTCATTGCTGTTTTAATTAATAACTGATGTTACGCACTTTTGAGTAAATACAATTGACACATAGCTTGTTG
>CAYMWC010000409.1:0-3365 GCA_964393695.1 uncultured Pleurocapsa sp. | reverse complement strand
GACTACTTCAGCTATTCACTCTCATATCAAATTTTCTTGGTGCAAGATCTGAGTTGACGGTCAATTATCTTTTTTATCAAGGGAAACCAGAGTAAGGATAAACTTAATCTTGGCAGAATCAAAAATCTTTGTATTTTCTTTCTTCTACTCTCGCATTTAATAGGATAAGGAAAGCTTGATGCTAATCTTTCAATTCTTACTTGTCGATGAGCCTGCAAGAGCCAAACTAAAATTTGTAATGTTAATAATTCTGAGTCTGGAAGATACGTTTTTAGATAATCAAGGTAAAATTGGGGTAACATTTTAATTTTTTCAACTGTCTTTCTTCAATCAGACAGTTATTTTTATTTATCCCAAGCCGCATAACTCAGATTGAGTGGAATTATTTAAGAATATTAACAGTTTTGGGAAATTTGCCCTTGATTATTAAGTCAATTACTCTGGTATTTTTATTTGGCTACCAAATTCTCTAAATCCTCCGTCATATCTGGATTGTAAAGGTTGTCTCCCCGTCAGCGATCGCTCACTTGTTCAACAAAGTTCAAGAAGTAATGGAACATGGCGATCCTGGACTAGGAATTTTTACCCTCGGTTTCAATCGAGAAGTAGGCGAAAACGGAGTTTATTACACTGTTAGTTTTGACTGGAAAGAGCGCGAAACTGAAGCAGAAAAACAACAACTAAACTTGATTGCTACTTTCATGTCTGCTTATAACGAGCAATTGATAGACATCGAAGGAATACGCGATCTAACCTGTGTTGATGGCTGGACAGCACAACAGTTACAGGGGCTTACTACTCAACGTCAAGAATTAGCTGGAAGCTCAAATCGTAGTTTACCTGCTGCTTAATTACTCAATCAATGGCGGTCGCTTGACTTATTAAGAGCGATCGCTCTCTCACAACAAACATTTAAAACTATGACTCAAACAACTAGACTCTGGGAATTATCGGACGAAATTCAAGACTTAGAAAATGCGATCGCCGATCTGGTAGATGATGAAACCTTATCTGAAGAAGAACGAGAAACCAAACTACAAGAAACCTTTGCGACTTGGCTCTCAAGGGGCGAATCTTTCAAGGTTAAAGCCGAACAGGTAGCAAGATATATCAAGCATCAAGAAGCCCTAGCCGAAGCCAGAAAAGCCGAAGCCAGACGAATTAGAGAACTAGCACAACAAGCAGAGAATGGTGCAGCCAAACTGAGAAAATATCTAATCGATCAGATGATTCGCTCTAATGTTCAAAAAATTGATGGAGTATCGACCAAAATCGGTCTGAGGAAAAAACAGCAGGAAGTGTTGATTAATGTTGCTCCTGAAAAACTACCCGCCGAATACGTCAAGATAAGTTATCAACCAGATTTAACTAAAATCAGAGCATTACTTAAAGCTGACGCTCAAGGTGCAATTGGTTGGGCTTCTTTGGGTGAACCCCATCAATACTCTGTGACTATTAGATGATTTAAAGTGCGATCGCTTTTAATATATAGCGATCGCGTAATTATCAACAAAAGCAATAAACTAAGATTAATCATCACTCTTACTTTTAAAATTAACCAGATGCTAGAAATTAACAAGAACTATGTTTTAGATAGCGATCGCCAGCCGATTGCGGTTCAGATTCCGATCGCTGAGTTTGAAAAAATCGAGGAAATCTTAGAAGACTACGGATTGGCTCAACTCATGGAAGAAGTAGAAGATGAGGAAACTCTTAACAAAGAAGAAGCATTGCAATATTTAGCGTCACTAAAGGCTAATAATGTGGAAATTTGAATACAGTAAAAAGTTTTTGAAAGAACTAGCTTCTCTGCCAAAAGATATTCAATTCCGTGTTGAATCAATTGTTTTTAATGAATTGGAATCGGATAATCCCTTTGAATTGGGATATCTGAGTAAGATGAAAGGCTATAAAGATAAATACAAAATTAGAGTGGGAAATTACAGAATTGGTTTGACCATAGATAAAAAAGCTCGAACTATTATCTGTCAGCGAGTCGCTCATCGTCGAGAAATCTATCAGATTTTTCCTTAACATCTACGTCGCGTTTTCGGTCGGAAGCTGACCACTGAAAAGCAGACTGTAAGATTGTCTTGAGCCACGGAGTAAAAACGAACGGGGAGAAAGCTTTACCCGTGACTGAAAGATAAATTAACCTCTATGCCATTTCTCGCCAGATATTACCTATGGCTGCCACGACTCTTACAGTAAATTCTAATGGTACTACTTTGAGCTTTTTAGTATTGTCTCTAATTCTCTAGTTAATCTAATCGGTAGCTATTTAGAAGCTCGAATCATACAGCAGATACATTATTGGACGGTTCAAGAGTACGGCAAAGTTCTCAATGGTCTACGTTGGATTTATAAGTCAGCTAGAGAATGGCTTTCGGAAGCATTGATTGGTTTTACTAACTGGCAATTAAGAACAGCGATCGCTTCTTTACTTGAAAAAGGCATTTTATTAAGAGAGCATCTTTTCAAAGAACATCACGGCAATAATTTTGCGCCGAAGAATCGTACTTATTACTACAGTTTGAATTACGAAGGGCTAGAAGAGTTCGCCAAAAAACATCAAACGGCTGAAAGTACTGAAAACGTCCGTTTTGTGAATTCCACAGATCAGTTTTGTGAAAACTCCGCAAAACAGTTTTGTGACTCTCCGCAAAACATAACAGAAAATACTTCCATAGAAAACATTTCCAAAGATCGATCCCACCCTACCCTCCCTTGTGAGAGTGAAAAAAAAGAAAAGAAAAATAACCAAGAAGACGCGCTAGCTAATCCTTTAGGACAAGACTTTAGTAATCTTGAACTACTTAAGCTTCAAGAGACTGATTTTGTTAATCCGAAAGTTATCGAACAAGATACAAACATCGGGCAAGTTGAAGAAAACATCAAGCAGAACGTATGTACTGATAACCAGGATGTATCAGAGTCGGTACAGGTGGAGGTTGAAAAACCTATAACTAAACCAAGGCTAAAAACTTCCAAAGGAACGAAGCCAAACCGTAAGGGTCGAAACGAAGCACCTTGGAAGGATGAAGGACAATTCAAGCGGTTCTATCGGGCATTAATTCAAGCGTTGCCCATAGTAGCTAATTCCCATTCACCCCAAGGATTAGCCCAAACCATCATCAGACAGTTAAGGTCAGGCATTCCTCACAGTTATTGGGATGATTTTGTAGCAGGATTGCCCATTGGCACTTCTACGATGCCTGTGTGGGAAGTCGAGCCTGGTGTACCCTATCCCATGTTTGTCGAGTATCTGACGGAGAAAATCAAGGCAGGAGACAACAAAACTAGCGACGAACAGACCCGTAATGAAGTATTTCGGATACTGAGTAAACCAAGGCAAGCAAAAGCCT
>CAYMWC010000408.1:0-3406 GCA_964393695.1 uncultured Pleurocapsa sp. | reverse complement strand
TAGAGTTGAGGACGGGCTAATGAACTGCCACCACTTGCCGTTACACTCATGTTTACTTTATTTAGATTTTTTACTTATAGTTCAGCTTTTACATTAAAACTTTTCGGGCTTTATCAGGGGATTTATTAAGAACTATGTACTGTTCAAGTTGGTTTTATTTAAGCGATCGCTGTGGCTGTTTGAGCATTTAAAAGCTTTGTCAATGCAAACTTGTAGAGTTGAATTAACCGCTGGAAGTGACAATAATTTCTGGCAGACAGTTTGAGAACACTTTAAGTTTTGTTAAATAAATTCAGATAAGATGGGGATCATTTCTTGATATTGAATGAAACTCTAAATTATAGACGAGCAAAAAATATAGATAGTAGTCACAATAAATAATTAGTAGAGACAAACTTTAACTAGCTATGACTACCACTATTTCTCCCTCCAACTCCATCGAATATTTACTAGGTGAAGAAGCAGAAAGTTTACTGACCTACAAAGCAAAAGTGTCCAAAGATATGCTGCACTTGCCTGGAGCAGATTTTATTGAGCGTATTTTTAGTCAAAGCGATCGCAATCCTCAAGTTCTACGTAGTTTACAACAGCTATATTCTACAGGCAGGCTGGCTAATACTGGTTATTTATCTATTTTGCCAGTGGATCAGGGGATAGAACATTCAGCAGCAGCTTCTTTTGCTCCCAACCCTATTTATTTTGACCCTGAGAATATTATCAAGTTGGCTTTAGAAAGTGGTTGTAACGCTGTTGCCACTACTTTAGGGGTTTTGGGCATGGTATCCCGTAAATATGCTCACCGTATTCCCTTGATCGCGAAACTCAATCACAATGAATTACTTACCTATCCTAATCCTGCCGATCAAATCATGTTTGGTAACGTCGAACAGGCTTGGAATTTAGGTGCGGTAGCCGTCGGCGCGACAATTTATTTTGGTTCACCAGAATCATCTCGTCAGATACAGGAAGTTAGTCAAGCTTTTGCTCAAGCTCATAAGTTAGGGATGGCGACTATTCTTTGGTGTTATCTGCGTAATGATATGTTTAAACAGGATAAAGACTATCATTTAGCTGCGGATCTTACAGGACAAGCTAATCATTTGGGTGTAACCATTGAAGCGGACATCATTAAACAAAAACTACCTGAGTGTAACAATGGTTATGCAGCCGTTGCTAATGCTACAGGCAAAAAATATGGCAGAACAGACAAACGAGTTTACAGTGAATTAACTACCGATCATCCCATTGATTTAACTCGTTATCAAGTACTCAACTGTTATGCAGGACGTAGTGGTTTAATCAATTCTGGTGGTGCATCGGCAGGAGATAATGATTTTGCCTCGGTAGTGCGTACTGCGGTCATTAATAAACGCGCTGGTGGTAGTGGCTTGATTTCGGGAAGAACAACTTTTCAACGTCCAATGGATGAAGGAATTAGGTTATTTCATTCTATTCAAGACGTTTATTTATCTGAGCAAGTAACTATCGCCTAAAACAAAACAACTCTACTTTTGAGTGTGCAAGTTTTTATACAATATAACGCACAAGATTCATATCTTGGGAGTGCGATCGCACTCCCAAGATAATCATGAATTTACTTATTCTGAGCAATCTTAAACATTTTCTCGGTTACTGCCATACTCATTAAAGAGCGTAACAATAAAATAAACCAAAAACTTGCAAAACAAAATAAAGCGATCGCGACACCTTTTAACTGACCAACTAATAATACTGAGCCTGATAATAAACTAAATCCAGCTAAACAAGTATAGATTAAACTTTTAATTCCTAATTGAATTTGTTTTAGCGCTCGCTCGCTTTCGATAGATCTAACTTTGACTTGTAATTCACCTAAATCCAGGCGAGATTCCAAGCGCATAATTGAAAGCTGAGTGCGGTTAGGTTGCTTGAATTTATATTGAATAAAATCTTTGGTTTGTCTGGCTAAAACGTTCAACAGACTGCCTTGTTGTTGAGAAAAAGCAATTTGTTTTAAAAAAGGTTGGGCTGCTGCTAATAAATTGTATTGAGGATCGAGGGCGCGAGCAATACCATCTAAAGTAGTTAAAGATTTAACAATAAAGGTCATTTGGGGAGGGAGACGAAATGGCTGCTGTTCAAAGATTGAATATATTTCGTCAGTTATTTGTTCAAAAGCTCTTACGTCTACTGGTTTATCGCGAAATTCTTCTAACATAAAAGCAATCATCCGCTTAACAGGGGTCATATCGGCAACAGGTTCAATTAACCCCATATAAATTAGAGTTTCTACTACTTCGTCGGTATCATTTTTCAAGACGGCAAAAAAAGTTTTAACCATCTGATCTTTGGCGATGGTTTTTACTTCTGCCATTGTGCCAAAATCATAGAAAATAATATCTCCCCGTTGACTTACTGCCATATTACCTGGATGAGGGTCAGACTGAAAAAACCCGTCTTCTAAAAGTTGTTTTAAATAACAGGTAATCCCAAGTTTAATTACTTCTTGTGTATCAATTTTATTTGCTTCTAAAGTTAGTCGATCATCAATTTTAATTCCAGGTAAATATTCTAAAGTTAAAATTTGAGAAGTAGTATACTGCCAATAAACTTTTGGTACAGCAACTCGCTGATAAGTTTTAAAATTACTGCGAAAGCGATCAGCATTTTTACCTTCGTGAATATAGTCAATTTCTAAATATAAAAGTTCAAAAAACTCGCGATAAATTGCTTCTAAATTAAATTTTTTTAGATCTTTTATTAAACGATTAAGCCATCTTACTAAGCGGTGTAAAATTTCAAAATCTAGGTTAAATAACTTGGCTAAACCAGGTCGTTGTACCTTAACAACTACCTCTTCACCTGTGTGTAAGCGCGCTTTATGCACTTGACCCAAACTGGCAGCAGCGATCGCTGTTGGATTAAATTCAGCAAATAGCGTGGTTACTGGTTTACCCAATTCCTGTTCAATTACTGCGATCGCTAAATCCGAACTAAAGGGTGGTACTCGATCTTGTAGTTGACTAAATTCTTGAATATATTCTATGGGAATTAAATCAGCACGGGTTGATAAAGCCTGTCCTATTTTAATAAAAGTTGGGCCCAAATCGAGAATATTTCTGACCAACCATTTAGCTGTGCGATGTCTGCGCCTGGAAGAATTATTGCCAGTGAATTTATTCCACCAGAGAGAAAACAAGAGTTTAATAGTAATGCCAAAAATTTTAGCTTGACGCAAAAATGGCGAATAAGGATAGCCCCCTAGAGATTTTGGAGATAGATTTCGTTGTCTGAGCTTTTTGCTTTTGTGCCATTTCATAAAAAGACGTTGCTGATTTAAAATATACCACAAGGGTACAATGTGAAATCGAAAGTCATACAGTTTCTAGTTTCTAGTTTCTAGTTTCTAGTTTCTAGTTTCTAGTTT
>CAYMWC010000407.1:0-3429 GCA_964393695.1 uncultured Pleurocapsa sp. | reverse complement strand
GTTTTTTTTGCTATTTATTATTAAATTGTCATAACCATTCTAGAAGAGCCAAAAATCTTTATCCGAAAATACTTGAATCTATGATAATCATCAGTTGCTTCTCATTGCATCAAGATCGCCATCCCATTCAAGTTTTCCTCTTAATTCTTTGATTTGTTTTTGGCGATCAAGTTTGACTAATATCTTTAATCCTAGTTCGACAACTTCTTTTTTAGTTTTTAATCCAGTAGCCTGTAAAGCATCATTCATTAATTTTTCGTCGATTACAATGTTAGTTCTCATTTTTTTGATTAGATGTGTATTAATATTATATTTTATACACATTATAACCAAAATATCTAGATTCCAATCTATCATTCTGTCAATGTGTAAGTTCTAAAGTAAAGCTATATTATTCTGCTTTTTGTTCCACATTGCCAACTCTTTCTGCCAAAAGTTCGAGATTTTTGTCTGGTTTTATTAACATTTTCTCAAAAGCTTTAGAAATTTTGGTCTGAAAACGTTGACGATGCTTGATAAGTAAAATTGGTCTAATAATATCAAAAGTTATATCTTGAGTTGGATGTTCAATTTTGACACAATGAAGCGTTGAAAATTGGATTTCTTTTTTAACCATTAATTCAGGAACAGCAGCAGCACCAATACCTTTTTCAACGAGAGTTTTGATCATTTCACTACTATTTAAAACAAAAATCACTTTGAGTTGACTAGGCGAAATTCCCCATTTGAGCAAGGCTTGCTCAAAAATCTGTTGAGTTCCAGAACCAGGTTCGCGCATAATCTAACTAGTGGTGGTTAATTCTTCAACATTAATTGTATGACGCTTATACCAAGGGTGAGATCTCCCAACCACAATTTGCAAGCGATCGCTGCCTACTATTTTGTGTTCAAGACTGTTTTGTAGTGACAGCTTGATTTCTGCCGCTAATAAGCCCAAATCATAAATTCCTGTTACTGTTCCTGTACCAATTTTGTCAGCATTAGCCAAAGTACAGTTGATCGAAAGATTGGGATATAGTTGCTTAAACTTACTCACCTTTTCAGGTAACCAGTAATTGCCAACGGTAAAACTTGCTCCTAATTTTAGCTCTCCTCTTTGCAAATCATTTAACTCTTTCAATCCTCGTTTAGTTATTGCTACTCGGTCTAAGATTTTCTGGGCTTCCACTTCTAGAAGTTTTCCCGCTTCAGTAATTTCAATATGACGACCAATTCGGTTAAATAATTTAACCCCGTACTCTCGTTCTAAATTTTGAATTGCAGCACTGACAGCAGGTTGAGTAATGTAAAGAGCATTGGCAGCACGAGTAAAGTGTAAATGTTCTACGACAGCCAAAAAAATCCTTAACTGCTCTAACGTCATAAGGTATCTACTTTTCCATTACTTACATTTTGTATTTATAGATGAATTGTAATTAAATTATAATTAAAATGCAAATTAAATCAAGTTAGATTTCCCTTTAAATAACGCGAGCGCCAAATTTATTGGCATGAAATCACTAGATCTAGCTTGAAAATAAAAGTCAATCGCACCAAAAATTCTTGCTGCGATCGCCGAAGGCGTGGCGTAGCCAATCGCGTCTCATTGAAATATGAGAACAACTCGCTGATTGAAAAGTAAAACTGTTAATTTTTGATTTTTCAACTGTTATTTGGGCAGTCTAGTAGAAGTCAACTATTATGCTGCGTCACAACTAATGAAATTTGTCTTTGACTCACCGATCTCGGACAAAATTACGGCAATGAAACAAAGGGTAAGATGGCAAGATCCTATCTTTCTGAGTCGGAGAATTGATCAAACCCAATTATGTATTGATGAGCCTGATGTAGATAATCCTGAATTTTCTTTTTTAGTTGTAGGCGATAGTGGTTACAGCACCTATAAGAAAAATAATCCCCAAAGACAAGTTGCCCAGCTAATGCTAGAGCATCAAGATGCAGCTAATTTTATTTTACATACAGGCGATGTCGTTTATCAGGTAGGGTCAGAGGAATATTATCATCCTCACTTTATTGCTCCCTATCGAGAATTCATCATCGGCAAACAACCAGCGCCCAAAATTCCTTTCGATCAAATAACTTTTAAACGCCCTTTTTTCCTAGTACCAGGCAATCATGACTATTACAATTTACCTTTAGCCTATGGGATTCTAGCGCAAGCAATTAAACCTTTTCGTCAATTTTTACCTTTACCTTTCTCTCTCGATTTCGGTTTGCGTGGCTCTGACGATGGCGATACTTACGCTCAAGCTTTTCTAGACTATACTTTAGAGTTAACGCCCGAAGAATTAGCCCATCATTTGGATCTTCATTACACAGCCGAATTTCAAAGCAATCAGCCTGACGGCATGGCTGGCCAACGCTGCTTAAACTATCAACCCTACCGATTTACACGTCTACCCAACCGCTACTATAGTTTTCGTTATGGCGGGATTGATTTTTTTGCTCTAGATTCCAATACGTTCAATACTCCTGCCCCCATTCCTGATACAGCCGAGGGGATAAAAATTCGTCAGCAGTTACGTAATCAACTTCAGGATTTAGATTGGCAATATGAACAACTGATAGGTAAATTTCGGCAGTTATATGGAGTTGTCCCTCAGCAACCAGAGTTATTAGAAGACTGTCAAGAACGTTTACAGCAAATTAGAAGCAGGAAGCAAGATATTAGCAAAAGACTACAGGCAGAAAAAATTGCGATCGATCACGAACAACTAGATTGGTTTAAACGGAAATTAATTGCCTCTTGGTCAGATCCTCAAGCTAGGGGTAGAATTGTTTTTCTCCATCATTCTCCCTATACCACTGAAGCTACTCAAGGAAATCAGCTACAAACTCTCGAAGTACGATATCATCTACGACAAGTCTTAAACGAAGTTGCTCAAACTCTCAGAAAGTCTACTCAAGGTCGTCCTTTATTAGATTTAGTTTTATCTGGTCATGCTCATTGTTTGGAGCATTTATACACAACTGATACAGGATACGCCGATTCTAATATTAATTGGCTGATTTGTGGTGCTAGTGGTAATAGCGTTCGTCGTCAATATGCTAATAGTAATGTCGTCACTGAAAACCAAGCAGGTATGAAGCAACAAGTAGCTCAATCTCGTTTATTTTTGGGTTGTCGAGGTGAAGGAATTTATCAAAAAAAATCTTATTCTTGTTTACGCATTGATGTTCAAAAAGGAAATCCTCCCAAGTTTCTAGTCCGTCCCTTAATTGCCGAACAAGCCTATCACAATTGGTATCATTATCAAGTTGATCCATTTATCTTTTGACATCCTCCCACCACTAATCGGAGTACCGATATAGTGGGGGATTCCTAAGACTCACGACTTAGGTTTCTGTTTCTTTCCATTACTGGTTTTTCGCAACTGCCCTTTAACGTTATGGTTATCAGGTCTTGTCCGCTCCACAGACAAGCCAGCG
>CAYMWC010000406.1:0-3430 GCA_964393695.1 uncultured Pleurocapsa sp. | reverse complement strand
CACAGCACTTCCGCTTCGCGGTAAGTGTGGGACTCCTTGCGGTAGAAGTTGAAAATTCTCAAAGTTTCTAAAGCCATAAGTTCTCGTTTTAATTAACTTCAATTATTGTGCATCTAGCACTTTAAATTGTTATTTTGCATTTTTACATGACAAGTTCAGTAGAACCAGCCTTTTTTATTTAAGTTGATTTGGCTGTTCGGCTAGCGTCCTAACCTCTACTTCGACTGCTATAAATGATGGCTAATTTTTCTCAGCTAAATTGCTGATGTTTGATTCAATTTATTTTTAATAATATATTGTACAGAGTAATATCAAATTAATGTGTGTGCTTGGTTACATCTTAGCTTAAACTACTAATTTGTAAAGTATATATGGTTTTTGATGAATTACTTTAGAACCAAAAAATCTATAATTTAATCAATCTCATTTTTAGTTAAAAGTATATTTTAATTTCATGCTTGATTCTAATAGAGCAATCCTAACTTTAAATTGGTTAAAAACCAAACTAATTAAGCGAGAGAATGCAATTTTGTTGGACGACCATTGTTCCTGTAGCTTTGAGGTTATACAAAACTTTATCGCTAGTGTAGATCAGCCACTTAAAACACCAGTTATTTACTATAAGGCTTTTCCTGAAGAAAGTGCAGTACAATTTTTCAAGACGTTAAGCGAAGAATTAGCCTCTAAATTAGGCTTTCCTGAATTAAATTCCCATCAATCTCTCTGCCAAATCATCGAAGTAGCAGCTTTGAAAATGGTAATTATTGATCAAAGCTATCTTCATCCTTTAGACACTCTAGAAAACATCATAGATTTCTTTGGTAGTTGTTATGTTTGTCTAATCCTAGTTGGTTCTCATGAAAAACTAAAAATTGCCCAAATTTTAAGTCATCCTGTGGTTTCTCAATGGGAACAATTTACAGTTTGTGAGCAATATAAATCGTTGCCAAAATTTTGCTAAGACAACCTGAATTTAGGAGTCAGAAGTCAGAAGTCAGGAGTCAGAATTTCTTGCTGAACGCGATCGCATTATTGCCCAAATGGATCGCTTGGATTTGTCCTGTTTCAATGACTTCTGCTTTTGCTCATTGTAATTTTAGTCAGTCAATCGAAGTTGATGGGGTCAAGTTTCCCTATCTCTTGGCTTGTGGTCGTTATACTATGCCTTTGAACGCTCACTCCAATTCTTTTATTTCGGGAACAGATGTCGTCTCTGTCCAATACCTGGATTGAAAATACCTGCCACATCCTCATCAGACAATTTGCTGAGTTGAGCCTCTAAATCTTTAACAGTGAAGGCATATCCTCTAGCTTTCGCCAGAGAAATGAAAGCTTTTGGATCGCTAAGGGCTTTTTGTCTTTCTTGTTGAGCATGGGCTTGCTCTACTTTTTTGTAGATTCGAGCAGCATTTTCGGTAGTCATAATTGTGCCTCCTCTTACAAGGGCGAATTTTCAAAAGATGTTTTTCTAACTTTTCATACTTTCAAACAACATAATCTTTTATTATGCTAAGTATATTTTATTATAACTCATTATTATTTTTCATAACCGAAGTATTTTTAAACCTTGATAAGATTCGTTACTAATACATCAATTTTTCAAAAAAGTGTTAATGTTAAGGTTGAGAATCATAATTATTAACGATTAAGTTTGTATCCAATATCTAAAGGTCTTTTCCGTAAAGTATTGAGTTATTTCTTGGGCAATAATTCTGTCTCTCTAAAAACACAACACTCATTGAGAAGACAATTCAGATCATGTCAATTTACGTAGGCAACTTATCTTACGAAGTTAATCAAGACGACCTAAGTGAAATCTTTGCTGAGTATGGAACTGTTAAACGGGTTCATATTCCCAGCGATCGCGAAACAGGTCGTGTGCGAGGATTTGCATTTGTAGAAATGGAATCCGAAGCCAACGAAGATAAAGCTATTGAAGCTTTAGATGGAGCAGAATGGATGGATCGCCAGTTAAAAGTTAACAAAGCGAAACCTCGTGAAGATAATAGAAATAGTGGTGGTCGTCGAAACAATCGTTTCTAAGAGTACCTGTTAAATCAAAAAATTAACGCTTCTAGGAATCAAGTAGATTAAGTTCTACATTCTTTTCCTAGAGGCGTTTTATTATAGCAAGGAGTATTAAGAAAGCAAAAAAATAATGACAAAAATACTTTTAGGCTGGGAAATTGTTTTGGCTTTGTTATCGTTTTTATTTTACAAAGTCATGAAATTTATTATTGGTAATATATTTACTCTTTATCTAATCCTTAATAAAAAACAAGCTTCTCAGTGGCGAGTATTATCTCAAAAAACTATTAATGCTCCCTTGGTATTACCAGTTTTAATGACTAAAGGGCCTCGCTGGAATACTCATGCAATTATCGGTACTTTGGGGCCATTTGCTGTCAAAGAATCAATTGAGATTAATATTGAAACAGCTAATAATTCTGCTCGTTCTTGGATCGCTGTGGTTTATAGTTTCCCTGGTTATAAAACCATTACTAATTTAGAATCAGAGCAAATTAAACAAAACAGTAGCTCTAAAGAAAGAGAAAACCATCTTAATTCTTGGCAGAAAATTAAATTATCTCCTGGTAAATATTCCTTGGGGGTACGTTTTTATAATCGTCTAGATACTATTACTTATCCTGCTATTAAAGTTGATGGACAATTATATGTACAAGCTTATTCTGTACCGAACAATATTAATGATTATTATCATGATTTAATTAAAGCCAAAAACTGGTTTTATTCTAGTTTACATTACTATATTTTCACGATTCTCAAGTTACGTCGGTACTTACCAAAATCTTTTGTTCGTCGAGAATATTTACCTGTTGGTGCGCCTGCAACTCACTTCGCTTATAATTATTTAGAATCAGAACAAGCTTTACAAATTAATTTTAGCCCTGAAATTATTGAGCAATTTGATGTTTATTTTACTCTCTACGATCGCTCTAGCTTACCATTAACTTGGTGTATAATTGAGGCTCCAGAATATCAGTTACCGCCACAAGCTAACAAAGGCTATTTTTTACTCAGAATTCGCCCTAAACCTGAACATTCAACTACCGATATACAAGTACAATCTCAGTTAATGAAGTTAGATAATTCAATTCAATGTTGGCAAGTAGAAACGATGAGGGATGAGGGATGAGGGATGAAGTAAAAGGTAATAGGTAATGAGTAATGAGTAATTAGTAATTAAATTTGTTCGTTTTTTGAAATTATTAGACCTGTCTTGAAAATAGAATTTAGGAGTTAGGAGTCAGGAGTCAGAAGTCCTAAAGGATAAGCTTCGCAAATCAGGAGTCAGAATAAAGTTATTTTCATTCTTGGGTTGTGAACTATCGTTCACAACATCTCTTGCATAAGTAATTGGAGTTTAGACTAATTTCACAGGTAGTGTTTTTCTTGAAGATTCAGAGTA
>CAYMWC010000405.1:0-3436 GCA_964393695.1 uncultured Pleurocapsa sp. | reverse complement strand
TTACCTTCACGAATAGGCATAGCGAAACCACCGCAAACAACGTCACCTAATACGTCGTAGGATACTAAATCGATGTCTTCGTAAGCACCTTCTTCTTCGAGGAAATTGATGGCAGTGATAATACCGCGACCCGCACAACCTACACCAGGTTCTGGACCACCAGATTCAACACAACGAACGTTGTTGTAGCCAGTGAGTAATACTTCATCTAGTTCGAGGTCTTCTACCGAACCTCTTTCGGCTGCTAAGGACAGAATAGTAACTTGGGCTTTAGTGTGAAGCATTAAGCGGGTGGAGTCAGCTTTGGGGTCACAACCAACGATCATGACTCTTTGAGTTTCAGAAAGTGCAGCAATGGTGTTTTGAGAAGTAGTAGATTTACCGATACCGCCTTTACCGTAAAATGCAATCTGTCTCATGATTATTTCTCGTTAAATGTTTAGAGGTTAATGAAAATAGGAAAGGAATGAAGTTCAGATGCCACAAAGCAAGAATGTATCAAGTCTAGTAATATTTAGTGTTGGGAATTTCGTCCCTGCGAACTCTCAATTTTTGCGTGTTGCGGTCATCTGAATCTTTGAGAGTGGTTGATTCTTGGAGGAAATATATGCTAGGAATCTAGAGTGAAAAAGTGAGTGGATTTGGTAGCAAGGGAATTATTCATCGCAACCATGTAAAGATAATTATTAATTAGTATTTAGATTGGGAAATTCCGTTCCCTGCGAATTGTTTATCTTTAAGGGATGCTCATCTCTAATTCTGATGGGAACTTCGCGCTGGTGGCGATCGCTCTCCGCGATCTTTGGGGTTTGGAGTGTACATGGTATTTGTTGGAATAGTAGAGTGATGAGGTAGTAATTTATTACCTATTACTTATTACTTAAATTAAGACTGATTCAACAGTTAAAGTGGGTGATACGCGCTCTTTAAGAGTTGCTTCAATTGCTAGTTTTAAAGTTTCGGTGGAAGAAGCACAACCGCTACAAGCGCCCTTCAGTATTACTTGAACTACATCTCCGACCACATCAAATAGTTCCATATCACCACCATCTTCAGCTAGAATAGGTCTGATTTCTTGGTCGATTACTATTTGAATTAAGGTGATTTTTTGGAGATTAGTTAAAGGTTTTGGGGTTTGAGTGGTTGATGTTGCTGCTGGTGCAGGAGATGGATTATTGTCCTGCCAAACTTGTGTTGCCACCGCCACGCTGGTTTCTTTTTCATTGGCAAATTCGTAGAGCAGATCGTCGATATCTGGTAAACACGAACTGCATCCGCCACCCGCTTTAACATAGTTTGTAACTTGTTCTGCGGTAGTAAGATCATTCTCGCGAATAATTCTTTTGATTTTTGTATCAGAGACACCAAAACAGCGACATATAAGATTTCCTTCATCTTCTTCATGGGTGTCGAGAGGAATGCCTTTATAAGTGTAGATAGCAGCTTCTAATGCTTCTTGTCCCATTACCGAACAGTGCATTTTTTCTTCGGGTAATCCACCGAGAGATTCCGCAATTTCTTTATTAGTAAGCTTGAGAGCATCTTCTACTTTTCTGCCTTTGAGTAATTCAGTTAGGGCAGAAGAAGAAGCGATCGCGCTAGCACATCCGAAAGTCTGAAAGGTAGCATCTTTAATCGTTTGAGTTGCTTCGTCAATTTTGAGGTGGAGCTTAAGAGCATCTCCACAGGCAATACTGCCTACTTCTCCTGTAACAATTTCTTCTCCTTCCTGTTTCTCCGTAATCTTGCCTTGGTTACGGGGATTATGGAAGTGTTCCATTACTTTTTCTGTATAGTCCCACATAATGAATGTCCTTTGTTATTTGTCATTTGTCCTTGGTGTTTTATCACTGGCGAATAAGGAAAAGTCAGCTATGGTTTTGTTTCAAGATTGGTTAAATAAATCATGGCGAGTAAAAGATTTCAGGATTTGAATGTTTATCGTTTGTCAGAAAAGCTCTCAGAGGAAATTTGGCAAATTGTTAGTCAATGGCAATTATTAGCGAAAGATACAATTGGAAAACAAATTATTCGTTCTGCGGATAGTATTGGTGCAAACATAGCGGAGGGTGTTGGCAGGGGGAGTTTTAATGACAATAAAAGATTTGTGAGAATTGCTAGAGGTTCTTTGTACGAAACTCAACACTGGTTAAGAAGAGCCTATTGTCGTCAACTATTAACTCAAGAACAATTAGATAAGTTAAAAATCATAATTGATGAATTAGCTCCAAAACTAAATGCTTACTTGAATTCGATTGGTAAGGTTTAGGTTTTTGTCTTTTGTCCTTTGTTTTTTCACTGAATTGCTAATGACAAATGACCAATAACTAACGACTAATGACAAATGACCAATAACTAACGACCAATGACTAATTCTTGTTCTTTAAGCCAGTCTGCATCATCGCTATTGAAGGGGGAAAGTTCGCGGAGGCGATCAATTACCCTGGGAAGAACTTCTAAGACGCGATCGATTTCTTTCTCGGTTGTGTAACGAGATAAGCTAAAGCGAATTGAACCGTGCAGTACGCTATAGGGTAATCCCAAGGCTCTAAGTACATGGGAAGGTTCTAAAGAGCCAGAAGTGCAAGCCGAACCAGAAGAGGCACAGATGCCGTATTCATCTAGAGAAAGTAAGATTGCTTCCCCTTCAATATATTTGAAGCCAATGTTAGTAGTGTTGGGTAAGCGGTTTACTGGATCACCGTTAACTGCTGTATTGGGAATAGTAGCCAGAATACCTTGTTCGAGTTTATCCCGTAACCGTTTTTCCCAACCGATATCTGCTAAATGTTGCTGTGCTAATTCAGCAGCTTGACCCAACGCAACTATACCTGCTACGTTCTCTGTTCCACCTCTACGTCCTCTTTCTTGGTGTCCGCCAATTAATAAAGGACGGAATCTGACACCTTTACGCACATATAAAGCACCAATACCTTTGGGCGCATGGATTTTATGCCCAGAAAGAGTCAATAGATCGATAGTGCTGGTTTTCATATCGAGGGGAATTTTCCCTACAGCTTGAACGGCATCGACATGAAATAGTGCGCCATATTCTTTAACCATTTGTCCAATTTGTTCAATTGGGAAAATCACACCAGTTTCGTTGTTGGCATACATCACAGAAACTACTGCGGTATTGCCAGTTAAAGATGCTTCCAATTCATCTAAATCTAGTTGTCCTTTACTATTTACTGAAAGATAGGTAACAGTGTAACCATCTTTTTCGAGCCTTCTGCACAGATTTAAAATTGCTGGATGCTCGACTTCGGTAGTAATAATATGTTTTTTGTTAGGTTGAGCTTTTAGGGCTGCGATAATCGCTGCATTATCTCCTTCAGTACCACAACTAGTAAAAACAATTTCCGAATCTTCTGCGCCTAATAAAGAAGCCACTTGACTTCTTGCTTGGCGAACGACTCGACCTACTTGTCCGCCA
>CAYMWC010000404.1:0-3440 GCA_964393695.1 uncultured Pleurocapsa sp. | reverse complement strand
AATTATTTAATAAAGCAAAATTAATAATGACCTTTAGTATTGAGATTAATAGATCGAACTTAAAATTGTGTATTTGCTTTTCGAGAAATATAGGTAGACGCTAGAAAATAACTTCCCATAAAGCCTATTGTGATAGGTATTACTGGCATCCATAATCCATATGTTTGAAGAACAAACCAGCAAGCGCTGGGTATAATTAACAATCCCGATCCCCAGACAATCAGCAACATTCTGCGATCGCTCTTATAACTAGCTAGTAAACCTCCAATAATAGAGACAATCGAAATCAAGCCAATTTCGGTAGGAAATGATAATACCCAAATGGCAGGTTTTTCACCTAAAGCATTGTCTAAAATTTGGCTGGTTACATGAGCGACGATCTTAACTCCAGGTACGTTATCTTCGAAGGGTAGATTGTGGCGGTCTGTATTGGCTAGATCCATACCAATAATTACAATGCGATCGCGTATTAAGTTCGGATCGACTTGTCCGTCTAATATATCGGCAAGAGAAACTATTTCAAATGGAGTAGTTCCCATACGGTAGTCGATCAAAGTCTCATAGCCCCAATGTCCTTTTTTTTGATAAGCTCCCATGTAAGCTGGTAGAAACTGATATTTTTGTACGCCAATTTCAACTTCTCCATCAGTCGTTGTTTGAGGCAAAATAGAATCTCGAGCCAAATAATCCAAAGCGAGTTTAGTTCCCAAGTAACTATCTGCCCGACACAAATCATTGCTGCTAGGGGTGTTAAATAGAGAAACTCGACGGATTACATTGTCTGCATAATCTTCAAAGATATTGGCAAATCCCATTCGTTCAGAACCGAAAGAGGATTGCTGGTTCAGTTCCTTCTCTTCTTGAACGCAGACACTGGTAACGATATTGTTATTGAAAAAAACCTGCTTGAGCCGATTGTTAGCATCTTTTTTTGCTATGTCGCGCGTCAGATCTAAACCGATTACCCTTGGTTGAAAGCGATCGATAACTTCAATAGTTTCGGCTATAACTTCATCCCTAAATGGATAGCCAAATCTTTCTTCATCTTGCCCTGTTACAACTAAAATGCGAGGGTCTACACCTTCATCTTTACGCCATGATAAAAAAGTATCGTAAGTTTTAAGCTCTGGGTATTGTAATACTCCCGTTGCTCTGATGCCAGTTATCAAACCTGCGATCGCCATTCCTACAGCTACAGAAACACGCCAGGGAACTTGACTTATAGATCTTAGCTTATTCCAGGTGGGGGCTTGAGCAGTGGGATTTTGGAAAATTACTGGCAACCAACTAGCACAGGGATATTTATCCTCCATAATTTTAAGTTGCTCCCTAGCTTCCCTGGTGGTGGTATAGAAAGACTTACCTTTAGCGAATTCGGTTAGCCAAGAAGTTACGAACACTTGAGCTACGGAATCGGGAATTGATTCTCCCATAACTATAATGTGGGAAAACCCGACTCCTCCTAAAGCACGAGCCAACCCCATGCCATCACAGGAATTGAAGATTGCTAGTTGAGTCCCATTTTCGGTAGCGGTAGCCAAACACGATTTTAATTGTTTTGTGGTTAGAGTAACCTCATCGTTGATTTTCAAGACACCGCCAACGTCTACAGTATTGCTATGTCCTGCAAAAAACAATATGTCCCAAGCTTTACTGTCTCTGAGGGTTCTGTCTAATCTAATTCGATCTGGCTTATCTAAAATATAGACATCGGCATTTGGTAAAGACGAAAGGGTTTGGCGATCGCTAGCAAGATCGATTCCATTATCATTGCCAAATACAGCTAAAATTCTAACAATTCCTTCTGCGGTACGAGATTTTTTGGGCTGTTGATAATTAGATGCATTGAGAGCATATTCAACGCATTTTTTACTATCAAATAATTCCCATAAATGCCAAGGAAGTCTCTGTAGTTGCTCGTCATTACTAATTATAATGATTCTTGCTGACTCGATTGTCTGAAACAAATATAGTAATTTGCGCTCTAAAGGTCTCAACCAAAGATTGAGAGATTGTTTAAGTTGTTCTCCTAATTCTTCAAGACCAACATCAGAAACATTAGTTGGTCTGCCAAAATCCAGTTCAATGCCACTGCGCAGCTCGTAAGCTCCATAAATAGAAAGGTATAAAGCACGCCATGCTTGTAAAAGCGACTCAATATTGAGTTGGCTTGATAAATTGATTGTTTGTTTTTCTTTTAACGAACGATCCAAATTGAATAATTGAACCGTAACATCAGGAAAACCTTCTGTTAGCGTTCCCGAACCAAAATCAATGGTAATTTGATTTTCCCCCTCGGATAAGTTTCGGTTGCTATTAGATCGCAACTTGAGTAAGCTGATTCGATTTGAAATATTGTTAATCCAATGACGAGTCATACTAAAAACTTCTCTTCGAAACAGACCTGCTGGTGAGAGGTAACTTTAATGGAAAATGAAGTTTCGATCGGACTGGTAAAACCTATTTGTAAATATCGATCTTGGCTACGAGATGTCGTCTCTTGTAAAACTTTACCATCATGTATCAGTTGAAATCCAATCGCTTGTGGAACAAACTTTTGCTTGGTATCGGGATGTAATTGAGCCACTATGCTGTACTTATCTTCTGCCTTCTGAGTAATGGCAATGAGTAAAACAATCTTACCACCTCGATCTAGCTGTACCTTGAGATCGATAACTTTGGCTTTTTTTACCCAGTCTTGCAAATCTCGTTCATTACTGCGTAGAGCAAAGGATAGTTGTGGTGTTTGAGTTGATGCGGGCAAAATTTCATTTAATTCTTTCCAACCTGAATCTAAAGTTGAGGTAACTTCTGACTTGAGCCATTGGAGTAATTTAGTGACCGAACTTTTACTCTGGGAGTTGATAAATCTCTGTTTGTATAGTTCCTGACACCATTGGCGATCGCCAATTAAAGTCAACCAATCTTCAAAAGGTAAATCCAGTCGAGGACTATAGGGAGATGGCGAACTCAACTTTTCTAACGCTTCTTGTTTATTTATAGCTATTGAAGAACTATGAAAGCTTTGTTGTGGAGGTTCAATTAATTGATGGGTGATGCCAAATAATTCTAAATCCAAGGACATATTTTCTAAAGGAAGAATGTAATGCTGGTGAGTGCGGTCTAAGTTTCCCTGTTGCTTGACGGTATTAGAATGGACGTATCCCCAAAGCCAAATAGTTTTTTGTTCTAAGTCTACTTGAGCAGCGAGATAATAATCGGGTACCCATTGCGGAATATCGACCCATTCGCGGGGAATAGAAATACCTGCAATATCTGAAGTATCTTGAGGAATAACTGCTATTTTCAGGGAATCTAAGGCAATCTCTGTCCCCGTTACTACACTCCAGCGAGCTTGTTGATACTCAATGTCTGGAATGACGATCGCTTCATCTTCTTCGACAATATTTTCTTCTAACCAATTGCTAACGACATCGAGA
>CAYMWC010000403.1:3199-3454 GCA_964393695.1 uncultured Pleurocapsa sp. | reverse complement strand
TTTTTCACATCAATCTGGTTAAACAGCTCAGAGGCAAAAATATTAAAGTCAAAAGCCCGGGTACGGGACACAGCACCACGCGCATCCATAGGCGAAGACGACGTGCCTAAAGCCTCCATGCCGTTCACCTGAACACGGGTAAAATCAGGGCCTAAACCACGCAAAGAAATCTGTCGGCCCTCGCCCCCTTCACGGGTAATAGTGACACCAGGCACACGTTGCAAACCGAGGATTCAGCATGTGTGTCTGCAAAAA
>CAYMWC010000403.1:0-3189 GCA_964393695.1 uncultured Pleurocapsa sp. | reverse complement strand
AGAGCTGCGAAAACCTTTGACTTCAATAACTTCAGTTTCTGCCGCAGCAGTTTCAGTAGCAGATTGAGCCAGCAATACAGGGCTGTAAAAAGCCGGAATTGCAGCCAGAACGGCCAAAGCCAGATGACTCTTGCGAAGATTCGTCTTCATAATTAATCCATTATTCCTGGTTAGTTAAGCTGATTAAGTAAATCTGCCAGGCGCAAATGCGCAGCAGTCCCCCTAAAGAGCAACGACCAGTGATTTATGGACAGGGAATTTTATGAAGGTTTTTTTACAGTGGATGAATTTGATTAGGGAACAACAAAAAGGCGCATCTTTAATTGTCTAATTAAACCAGTTAGCAGTTAGTAAGATTCTTTTACGCCTTGGCAATTCAGAGGATATCTAAGCGATATTTTTGTAAAAACATCTACTGGGACGAATCGCCAGTATTCAGTACATCTTTGGATAAATTTTGAAGTTTTTTTATAAAAACATCCCAATTGTAACCAGCTATACCACCAATCGCCAAATAACCCAAGGTCGCGTTTTCAGGACTTTTCACATTAGCCAGATCTCCAGTCAAAACAACCATTCCGCTCTGTATTATCGCAAATATTAGTATCCCAACTAGTAAAGCTAGCAGAGGAGAGAATAGAAACCCCCATAAGTGATCGGAGTCGAAAGATTTTTCTATCGCAAAATACCTGTGAAACGAGATAATCCCAAGAATTGCACTACCGAACAAGGCTCCAATCATTGTGAACATCAAACATTTAACTAAATTGGGAATGGACTGAGAATCCTCTACGGCCCATAGCTGCAAAATAAAGGAGAAGTTCGTTAACCACCCATCGATTAGCGCCCAGATACCAGCTAATGAATAAGCAAAAATGTAAACTGGGACTAACCAAGCAAGTTTACTGTATTTTGGAGATGTAACACTGTCCCCGGCTGTACTGCCTTGTTGTTGGTTTTCAAGCATAGTTAACTCCTGTAATTCAGCTGAATGCACGAGACTAATTACAATAAAGGCTGTAAATTAACATACATCACATGATAGCATTCAGTTCCTAAAATATAATTTTTGCTCAAAAGCTTCGCAGTGGAAGCGATATAGATAAGAAAAGCATGAGTATAAATAACTTAAGTTACAGTTGGCCATCAGACTTTCCTGTAGGAGTCCCTGATAATTGCGGAGTAATTCCGGCTCAGGGCAAAGTATATCGCCTAGTCCGAACGATCCCACCGACGGAGTTAGACTTCCAGAAACACAGGGATGAAAAACCGGACTATGAGTACCGCTCCAAAGATATACCAAAGTCATATGGAGTCTCGTTTTGGTCAACATTGTCGACTATTCGACGAGCAGAGAAAAACTACCCAGCTCCTGAACAGTACGGGAAATGGCAGACTGTATGTGGTAATTTATTCCCTGCACTTGGCGTTATCACCGAAGCAGTCGAAACTAATGGTCATATTACGCTGTGGGTTCAAAAAGGAGCCGAGCCTCATAAGCACATTAAGGATGAGGTAAAAGAATCATGAATACTTTGCCAAAAGATACCTTTTTAGGCCGATTAAGTTTCTTTGAAATCTATGAAGATTTTTTCGGGCCAAAGTGCTTTTCTGTTAGAGATGAGCTTCAGCAACTATATCTTGTCTACTGGAGTGGTGACTACGACGAAGGCACCTCCACCAAGTGGGTATATATGCCTGTATCTTCAAAAATACTCGATGAATTGCTTCGAGGAGAGTATAGCTTTAATCAAGCATTCACCAAATCTAAGCGGTTGATGGCTGTATCAACTTACTCGTCAGGACTAAACAAAAAGGCAACCGTCGAACACCTGAACGAAAATAACCGAAATTCAGTAAATCTTCCACCGATCGATTTTTCTGTAGACCTTGCAGGAATTCAATATGTTGCACCTGAATCTAAATGGGATTTTAACTTACGCATTGCAAATCGAAGCGGGCATGGTTCGCCTGCAGACAATGCAATAACTAAAGTTCTCGATGCGTTTGGCGAAATAGTCAGATTACTGATGAGGGATGAACATAACAAACACCCAACTATTTATCCATTAACGGCAGGATATAGCTCATTTGACGTGAAGCTAGGGACGAGCAATCAGGAAAGAGCAGCTGTTGCCATCGAATTGCTTGAATCGATATTATCCGACGAGAATACTATTGAAGAACGTTTAGATGAACTGGGCATGGACCCCTATAGATTAAAAGATTTATTAGATATAGTTAACGTTGAAAAGTTGGAGTTAACCCTTAAATCCAAAACCGCTGATACATTAAAAAAACCGATAGAAATTAGCTCCAGTAATTTGTTGCCGATAATCCGAAAACTTGAAGCAAGCACAACTACGTTAATCGATTCCTTTAAAGTTCCTCAAGCAAATTGCCTTGATCGAGTTGTTGATATTGTCAAACTCAGAGTGAATGGCGAAGAATTAAAGCATGAACGAATAGATGGTATAACGTCAGATCGCCAAGTCCAATACCATACACATGCTGCACGTTGTTTGGGCTTGCTAAACAATAACAATACGATTACATCTGCAGGTAGAGTATTAGCGCAAAAAAGTAGTAAAGTTGCTCAGTATCAATACTTAGCAGATAGAGTTGAATCTAGCGATTTTGGTTGGGCTTGGATGAAGTGGGCTGGAGTATCGAACATTACTGATCTTGATCCTAATTCAGCTGAACAGTTTATTAGGGAGTGCGTCAAAGGTCTAAGAAGGACGAGTATCAACAGGCGTGCTAGCAGCCTCTCTAGATGGATAACCATATTGAAAAATCATCGCCGAGAATACGGTGAGGATAATTTAGAAGAGGAAACTATTAATAGTTAATTCCACAAAAAAGAATATTTAAGGTGTTCTTTTTTGTGGCATTCCCCCGGAGTTATATGGAATATGATGACTCCGTCACGTTATCTATTGGATCTCAAACAACTCCACATCAAAAATCAGCACTGAACCTGGCGGGATTTTGCCTGCGCTGCGGTTGCCATAACCCAAGCCCGATGGGATAAAAAAGCGGAATTTATCGCCCACTTTCATCAGTTGCAAACCTTCGGTCCAGCCTGGAATAACGCGGTTTAGTGGGAAAGAGATGGTTTCGTCGCGCTCAACTGATGAGTCGAACACTGAGCCATCGGTAAGCGTGCCATGGTAATGCACTAGTACT
>CAYMWC010000402.1:0-3458 GCA_964393695.1 uncultured Pleurocapsa sp. | reverse complement strand
CAAATATCGGCATTGCGATGGGGCAAAACGGTACGGATGTGGCACGAGAAGCGGCGGATATTGTGCTGACCGATGATAACTTTGCCACGATTGTGCTAGCGATCGAGCAAGGACGAGGGATTTATCAAAATATCCGCAAGTTCATGACTTACATCCTTGCCTCAAATACGCCAGAAATTGTGCCATTTTTAGGTATGGTTGCGTTCAAGATTCCACCCGCGCTGACGATTTTGCAGATTCTTGCTGTAGATTTAGGCACAGACATGGTTCCTGCCTTAGCTCTGGGTGCAGAACCTCCCGAAGCTGGGATCATGGATCGTCCACCTCGTCAGAAGCAGGAGTTTCTACTCAATATTCCCTTACTATTACGTGCCTATCTCTTTCTCGGTGTGATCGAAGCAGTTTTATCAATGCTCGGCTTTTTGATTGTCTGGTGGAGCTATGGCTATTCCTTGGCAGACTTGCAACAAGTCACCCCAGCGATCCTTTCCCATACAGCCGATCCCACTGTAACAGGAATCTATCGCCAAGCAACGACCATGACTCTAGCTGCGATCGTGGCTTGTCAAGTGGGTAACTTATTCGCCTGTCGGTCAGATTGGAGTTCTATATTTCGGCAGTCGTGGTCACTCGTTCCCCGCCTTGCAAAGGCGGGGCTTGCGAGTGACCGCCTTCCGCGGTCAAATAATAGTTTGCTCTGGTTAGGAATAACTGTTGAATGTGTTGCCCTATTCGCATTCATCGACTTTCCACCCTTCAGACAAGTATTTGGAACGGCTTCCTTAGCAAATTGGCATTGGTTGATTTTGCTAGCCTGTCCGCCCATTTTGATTGGAGCAGAAGAAGTTCGCAAGCTATTACTTCGCGATCGGCGACGAGGCAATGTTAAAAGAGTCGCTTAGAAGCAGAGCGAATGCGCTTCTTGCTAGAAAGAAAGCAAACTTTTTAGAAACGACTCTAGCGACAACAGCAGGCGACGAAAAGCATTCAAAAAATCTATTTAAGACACAACTGCTCGATTGTCACTCCCTTCAGCCGAAAATTGCTAGATTTTTATTTTAAATTTTGTAAAAAAATCAAACTTGACAAACTCATTTTATACATTTCAAACATTAACTAATACCTAATTTGAAACATTGATCTGTCATATTATAAGCGGAGAATCAAGAAAACATGGCATAAAACACTAATCTATCACCGTGTCAAACAATTAATCAAACATTGCCAAAAGTTATCTTTACGAGTCAAGAAATTATGGAGATAATCAGAATTTTTACTTCAATAATCAACAAACTCAAATCAAAATAAAATTACAGCAGAAGTCAGGAGTAAAAAAGGCTTTATAAGCTGATGTACATCTAACTAAATTGCATATTTGTTTTTTCCTCTACTTTTTTTTCTGAACCAGCTTAGTTGCACTCAATTTTCTTATTAGCGTACTTGGATCATTATGTATAAATTTGCTATTAATCTTCCATTTCTTAAAGGGCAGCGAGTGCTTATTGTAGACAATAATGTCGATTCCTGCGATTTGATTGAGTTGCTACTACGATTCTATGGTGTAGAGGTAAGAAAAGCATTTTCAGCCCAGGAAGCTCTGAAAATATTGCTAGAATGGCAACCAGATATCCTCGTGAGTGATGTTGCCTTGCCAGAGATAGATGGCTTTGTCCTGGTTCGACAAGCGAGAACGATCGCGGCAGAACGAGGGAAAGCATTATTAATCATTGCTGTGACAGCTTATATCAATGAAGAGACACGTCAACTTGCTCTCTCTAGTGGGTTTGATTGTTGGTTCACTAAACCTTTAAATCTTAATGATTTCGTTACTGTGCTTTCTTGTTTAGTGATTTGCCAGTCTGTATTCCCTATTGTTCCAAGGACTATGATTAATCTCGTCGAAACAGCTATCTAACTTTTCAAGAGCATAGACCTAAATTTAAACCTTTCAGGAGTTAATTAATGAGTATTATTACGAAAATGATTGTCAATGCAGATGCTGAGGTTCGCTATCTCACCCCTGGAGAACTAGAGCAGATTGGTATATTTGTTAGGAGTAGCGATCGCCGTCTCAGGCTTGTGAAAGCTTTAACAGAAAGTCGCGATTACATTGTTACCAAAGCTGCCAATCAACTCTTCCAAAGCCGTCCATACCTGGTTTCAGCGGGTGGTAATGCCTACGGCAAAGAGATGACTGCCACCTGTCTGCGAGATATGGATTATTACCTGCGGTTGATTTCCTATAGTATTGCGGCTGGAGATGGCACACCAATTCAAGAGATCGGGATCGTTGGTGTTCGCCAAATGTACAAATCCCTTGGCACCCCAATTGAGTCTGTTGCCGAAAGTGTTCGTGCCATGAAGGAGATCGCCAGCTCAATATTGTCTGGAGAGGATGCTAGCGAAGTTAGTACCTACTTCGACTACTTAATTGCTGCTCTTCAATAGACAAGGAGAATTACCTACAAGCGATCGCCACAATATATCTATTTATCCAAAAATAACAATACGATTGTTTTTGAAATTATTATGTCTACTTCTTTTCATCAAGGTATGGTTGTCACGATTATCTGCGAAGCGGTTTTGCAGGATCGTTTGATTAAGCTTCTACAAACATTAGGGGTTTCTGGCTACACAATTATTCCAGCGCAGGGTGCGGGTAGTCACGGTAAACGAATGGGAGATATGGCTGGTTATAACACCAATATAGAAGTCAAAACGATTGTTACACCAGAGACATCCGACCAATTGCTTGAAGACCTGAAGCCGTTTCAGGGAACTCACGCCTTGATTGCCTTTCGACAAACTGTAGAAGGTTTGTTTGATTAAACAGTTAAAGCCTTATTAAACCAAGCGATTCAGCTTGCTTGCACTTCTCTGATTGCTGGGTGAAGTAGATCGGCAATTACTCACAAAATCCTCAAATTTTTTGACTAGCCTAATAGTTAAAAGGGACTGATGAGGGAGCATCTTTATTGACGATGCATTTGTGTTGAGCGCAGATCGGTAGATGGTTTTGAGAGCGATAGATACAACCATCACAACTATAAAAGGAGATGAATAAAATGGAAAGCGATGAAAGATACCGCCGTGCCAAGCGTCGAGTTCGTGTACTTAAAAGTTTCTACATCCATCTTGCTACCTACATTGGAGTGATGGCACTGTTATTCTTCATTGATTTTCTGACTGGTGGAGGTTGGTGGTTCTACTGGGCTCTATTAGGATGGGGAATCGGGATTATTGCTCATGCATTTACTGTGTTCGGAATCACGGGTTTCCTCGGTTCAGAGTGGGAGGAGAAAAAGACCAGAGATTTGATGAACAAGATGAACAGAGAGCAGAAAACTGAAGGTAAGCAGTAACCAAATAAAACAGAGTTGGGTAATGCCTACCAGTACTCACCTTTTAAAATTAACCTTTTGATGAGGCAACATAACCATGAATTACACCGACGAAGA
>CAYMWC010000401.1:0-3461 GCA_964393695.1 uncultured Pleurocapsa sp. | reverse complement strand
CACAGAAGAAAGCCTGTTAAAACTCCAGTCGCTGATATTCAGCAACGGAGGCTGATGCAGGTCTAGCTCGCTGTCCAGCCCAATCTCTTAGGGCTGTTACCTGCTCAGTCATTGTCCGAGACAGAGGTAGGGTAGCTTTAATGGCAGCAATAATATCTAGCTGCGTAAACTCCCGATCTTGAGCAAAAGCATCATACATTGCAGCGATAATTGCTTGCTCAATCTCTGCACCAGAAAAACCATCTGACACCTTGGTTAACTGTTCTAAATCGAAGCGATCAATTTCTGAACGTCTTTTTCCTAAGTGTATTTTAAATATATCTCGTCTTTCTGCGGAACTGGGTAAGTCCACAAAAAATATTTCATCAAATCTGCCTTTGCGTAAAAATTCTCCAGGCAGTCTTTCAACTCTGTTGGCTGTTGCCATCACAAATACAGGGGATTTCTTTTCTTGCATCCAGGTCAGGAAAGAACCGAATATTCGACCAGAAGTACCGCCATCAGAATCACCTGAACCAGCACCACCTGCAAATGCTTTGTCTAGCTCATCAATAAACAGGATTACAGGAGAAATAGATTCGGCTGTCTTTAAGGCATTACGCAAATTGGCTTCTGAGCGACCGACTGTAGAACCATCGTAAACTCTACCCATATCGAGACGAAGTAAAGGTAAGCCCCAAAGACGAGAAGTAGTTTTAGCGATTAATGATTTACCACAACCAGGTACACCTAAAATCAACATTCCTTTGGGTTGAGGTAGACCATATTCTCTGGCTCTTTCTGTAAAAGCATTGGAACGTTGTCTGAGCCAGCGTTTGAGTTCTTCTAAACCACCGACAGAATCTAAAGTTTCATCTTCTTCAATGTATTCGAGGATGCCGTTGCGACGAATTAATTGTTTCTTCTCAGAAAGAACAATATCTACTTCTTTTTCTGTCAAATGACCAGCTTTTACTTGAGCTTTACGATATACTTTTTCGGCTTCATCTCTGGTTAAACCCAAAGCAGCTTTCAGCAATTTTTCTCTGGTTTCAGTGTTAAGATGACTGTCTTTGGATAATCTATTTGAAGATAATCTGGCGGAAAGAACTTGATTTAACTCTTGTAAATTGGGAAGGGGATAATCTAAAACGACTACTTCTTTCTCTAGTTCAATTGGTACTGTTTGAACAGGAGACATCAAGATAATAATTTTGTTTGAACCTTTAAATGATGCGATCGCATCTCTTAACCATCTAGTGATAACTGGACCGTCTATAAATGGATGTAAGTCTTTAAAGATGTAAATGCCATCATCTTTTTGTCGAATAGTCCATTCTATAGCTGCTTCGGGAGAAACCGTGTTGTGTTGTGTTGCTTGACGAGGTTGACCATATTCAACCATACCACGAGTCACTGTCCAAACAAATACTCGCTTGTATTCAGCATTGTCTTGGGCAATCTTAGAAATTGCTTGCTCTGCCCGCTCTTCTTCTGGCGTAATTAGATAAATTAACGGGTATTGAGCCTGTACTAAAATATTTAGCTCTTCTTTCATGATATCGACCCTGCTGAATTAATGACTCCCTAAAGGTTTTTTTAGTTTGCTGCTGGAAAATTACACTTGTAGACAGGAAACCAACTCTTCTTCGCTAGATTCTCCAGAATCACTGGTTTTACTAGCAACTTTCAAAGATATTTCTTCTTCTGTGACACTACTTTGACTATTAAGAGGAACTACTTCTCCATCTCGCATTACCATCGGCGCGCTACATTCTGGACAAAAATGCACTTGATGAGTTTTACCTTGAACAGAAGTTTCAATTTCTTCTACCTTCTCTGGATAATGCATATAAAAGGCGATCGCTTTTTCCACCAGTGTAGACATTGATTCTACATCTATGGCTGCTTTGATTTTTAGTTGCCTATGCAGCTCTGGAGGTATGTATAAAGTTACTTTCTGTTTACTTTGCATATCACTAAATTTAATAATTACCCGGGTATACGTTTCACTTTACTAATTTAATTTTTCGCTGTCAAGACAGTAAGACGTTTTGCTGTTACTTTTGTAATATTACTTAATGTTTTTCCGATTTTGATTTTTTGGTTATTGACAATTAGTTAGAGAACTTAAGCTCAAGACAATCTCATCAATTGCTTGAATTATTGGCTCACTGGGTTGATTAGTAGGCTGATTAGTGATGATACTAAAAACGAGAATGCCGTATTCTGGATGTTCAACATAGCCAGATAAAGCCCTAACCCCTGTCAAAGTGCCAGTTTTGGCTCGGACTGCACCTTCTGATAAGGTATGACGCAAGCGATTTTTGAGAGTACCGCTAATTCCTGCTACAGGTAGAGAAGCAAAAAAAACATCATGACCTTTAGCATTAAACATAGCTCTCAGAGTAGACACCAAAGTTCTAGGAGTGGCTAAATTATTACGAGATAAACCAGAACCATCACGCAAGCGATAGCCGTTAACATCCACTCCTAAACCTGTTAAAGCCTGTTGAACTGATTCCGAACCACCCAAATAGCTTAAAAGAACATTAGCATAAGCATTATCACTTTTAAGATTGGTAACCTTAATCCAATCAGAAATAGATGTCGAGCGAATCTGCCCA
The DNA here is from genome assembly GCA_964393695.1 of uncultured Pleurocapsa sp. Taxonomy (GTDB): domain Bacteria; phylum Cyanobacteriota; class Cyanobacteriia; order Cyanobacteriales; family Xenococcaceae; genus Waterburya. Next base: position 855 of record CAYMWC010000401.1, on the reverse strand, counting down.
TTCACATCGAGCTTTTGTAAAGCAGCAGCAGTCACCAAAAGTTTGATATTGGATGCAGGAATCATGTATGAGTCAGGATTAAGACTATAAATATTAGTTCCGCCCAAAGACTGGATTAAAATTCCCCACTTACCATGATTTAATTCAGGACGTTCAATAATTTGATTAATAACTGGCTTGATAGATTCTGAGCAGATACCAGAAGTATTATCTAGTGGCAAAGGAACGGGAATTTCAATTGAATCTAAGTCATTGTCATTATCTAAACGACTCGTGATGTCCGCATTAACAGGTAAAACCGAGAAAAAACTAGTTAAACTGCACAAACTAAGCGTAAACAAGGCAAATGTAAGTTTACAGAGCATAAAGGTTTTACAATTGCTTTCAAAAGCTGGTTAAATCGCCAATAAACATTTAAGCCATCACTTAAGTCTCAGAAATTTTGGTAATGTTGTTTGATTTGACTATTTTTAAATAGAAAATAAGATTTTGCTCGATTAGCTAAATTTCAAGGTCAATACAGCTACTTAAAGTCAGGGTGACGACGAGCATAAATTTAATTTATTTTTAATATTTAAAGTTTAATTGTCTTATCTGACAAACAAGATATTTTTTCAGAGAATTGACTGATAGTTAAATGTCACAAATTTTATCCATATCATCAAGGTTGTAATCGATCAATCCTGACTTCGTCAAGACAACTGAATTAAGAATAGCTTCCCTGTAAATTTATTAAGCAATAATTTTTTAGCTCTATTCAGGATATTTACAAAGATTCTATAAAGATATAGAGAAACATCTTAAAAACTATGTATATTTAGCGATTCTATGGTTATAAATGTATACGAGAGAGAA
>CAYMWC010000400.1:0-3470 GCA_964393695.1 uncultured Pleurocapsa sp. | reverse complement strand
CTTTTTCAATCTCCTTTTCTGTCTAGCTTTGGGAATTTAGATGCGTTAGCCCTGGCTGGGAATAAAGCCAGCTATGCCTAAAACTAGGAAAATAATACCCAAAGCCAATGCACATTTACGTTGCATAATTCATACCTCTATTGCATCTGTTGTTAATTAGTTGATTTGGAATCCATAGCTAAACCTAAGGCAGCGGTTGTTTGCCTGTACTATGGAATCTGGGATCGGGGGCTGGAGGATCAGGCATCGCCGATAGACCTTCAGGATTTTCAAGATATTCAAATTCACCTTTACCATCGGGTGCTGTTCCTTTTGCCCATCTTCCTTCTTTACTTTCTGTCCCTTCAGATAAATTCCAGAATTGGTAAGATGCTTGTTGTTTTTCTTGTGCCTGTGGGAAGGAACTAGGAACAGGTAAACTTTCTAAACCATCAGCTTTTAATTCCTCGATCGCTGCTATCCATTGGTTTTGGTGCATAGTGTCGCGAGCAATCATATATGCCAGAGTATCTTTGACTCCAGGATCAGTAGACATTTCGTACATTCGTACTGCCTGTAAGCGTCCTTGTGCTTCAGCTTGAACGTTGGAATAGAAATCAGCCATCAAGTTACCAGAAGCAATAATATAACGACCGTTCCAAGGATACCCTGTGCTATCTGCTGGCAGTGCGCCACCGCCAGTAACAGTAGCGTGTTGCGGATTCATGCTGGACATAATAACATCTTCCGCTTTCATTCCGCCCATAACCCCTTGCATAATTGGGTCTTTGACAGCTGCTTCTTTTTGTTCGACTGGTGCTTTTTCTAAAAGATGTGCAATAGTAGTTGCTAGCATCTCGATATGTCCGATTTCTTCGGTAGCAATGTCGAGCATCATGTCCTTATATTTAGCAGGGCCACGACAGTTCCAGCCTTGGAAAAAATACTGCATCATGACCGTCATTTCACCAAAAGGACCACCGATAAGTTCCTGCATTTTTTTAGCAAAAACAGCATCGGGTCTTTCGGGTTTAGTGAAATACTGTAGACGTTTTTTGTGATAAAACATATAATTCTTTTTGAGATTAATGTATCTTACAGACTTGGGAGGTAGAGGTTTTTCCAGAACTTGTTTAACCTTCCAAGTTTGGCAAGAAAAACGAACTGTAGTGTTAGTGTTGCTCTCGCCAAACTAAAAAGAGTAAATTTATTATTTGATTTGCTAAGTATAAGAACAAAGCGATCGCCCTGTCCTTACACTTATTTACACTTATTTAAAAATTTTGAGAGCCTTTTGACTTTTGCTCAAAAATTTAGCCACCACGCATAGTACCAGCGTTGTTACTACGATTACCAATTGGATCGCTGGTATCTTTCTCAGTACCAACAATACTAGGGCGATCGCGTTCGGAATTTTCTATTGATACCCAATTACCATCTTTGTCTTCTGTATAGCTATTTCTGACTGAATCCCAAGCTACTTTAGTAGCACTTTTTTCATCCATGCCATTTTCAGAAACTGCATTAAACGCTGCCATAAATATTTGTTGTCCATGCTGAGGCAGTTTTTCTTTAACTTCTTCAGGTAAATTTTCTAATTGTTGGTAAACCATAATTGATGTATTTGATATTTTGTTTCTAATAAAATGAAAGCAAAATTATTAACACTAAAGATCATTCTTTAGAAATAAATTAAAGCAAGTAATAAATATTTTTTTGAAGTTATTCAAAATACATTTCAATTAACAATTAACACAACTCAACATCATACTCATTAATGATTACGAGATAATAAGTAATAAACTTCTATCTAATGATAGATAAAATATTTTAAGTTTTTTAAAGAAAAAAAATAGCTAACAGCTAAAAGCTAACAGCTAAAAGCTACGAACAAAAACACACTGTACGTCATACTTTTAATTACCAACGCCATAATTTTCAATCAGTCCGCAGTAAAACTTCTGCTGCTTCCAATAAATCTTTACGAATATCTTTAAGATCTTCTCGGTTATTTAAATAAGTAGTCAATGCTTGTATCGGATCTAAAGTGTTACCAACCCCTAATTCTGGTAAACGAGGACGGGCTAACTGACTAACTAATTCAGGACGGATACTATGGCTATGAGCAGCTTGTAAGGCTCTAACTATAGCAGAAGTATTAACTAAATCCAATTGTTCAGAACGTAGTTTATAAATCAGACGCACAACTTTGTCTTCAATATCCTGTCGTGCGATCGCTTCTAGCACTACTGTTAAGGGATCTTCTTGGGCAGAAACATCCGTTTCTATCGTTAAAAATGGACGAGCAGGCAAAGAACAAAATTCCCAGTTAGCTTTACCTGGTTCAACTTCTAGTAATATATAGCCCTTATCTTCTTTTTCTTCACTAAAATCTACCCGTTCAATACTACCAGGATAAATCACTGGTGGATCGTTAGCTGGATTGAGGTTTTGATGTTTGTGAACATGACCGAGAGCTACATAATCCAATTCAGGACGAATTAACATGGAGACAGGAATAGTAAAACCTTTGCCTACAGCTAAGAATTTCTCTGCACCCAAATTAGCGCGATCTGCCATAAGATGAGCTAACAAAACAGTTGGCAAATTCCGATCCAAACGGCGAATTTCTGCTTCTAAAACTGGCTGTAATTTTTGAATCAGCATTTCATTAACTTCAGCTAATTCTAATCCTTCGGTTTCGGGACGAGTCAACAAAGTGGAACGATTGAGCCAGGGAAGAGTAATAACTTGAATTTCTCCATTGCGGGTACTGAGACGATGAGTGGTAATCGTATCACCAACAATAAATCCTGGCACAACTAAAGTACGATAGATAGATAAGCTAGCCCCCCCATTACCTTGAGAGTGCTGATCGTGATTACCCACCAACAAAATAGCAGGGATTTTAGCATCGGCTAAACGCCGAAACTGGCTAGCAAAGGCTTCATGAACATAGGGAGGAGGAGTCGCGTCAGGAAAAGCATCCCCACCAAATAATACTAAGTCAACAGGTTCGGCGATCGCTCTGTCAATACAAATACGCAGAGTATTCACAAAGTCTTCGAGTCTCGTATTTATCCCTGTTTCTGGATTAACCCTACCGTGGGAAAAACCACTACCAATATGAATATCCGACAAATGAAGAATTTTAATCATAAATTGTATGGCGAGCTATGTTTCGTCTCAGATAGAAAATTGGAGTTGGTAATCAGTAATCAGTATTAGCTTAATCTAAGTCATCTTGCCGATTTTTAAAATGTTTTCACATTGGTAAGTTAAGTCAAATGACTGATGTTTCTGCAAATAAGAACATCTAGCATAATTAAAGATACTTCTCGAACATTTCCAGGGTTTACATGGTGAGAAAAGATTGTAAGCCCTGGTTTTACTTTTTAACCATTAATAGTGACATACTCCCAACGCTGTAATCTTTGATTACAGCGTGGGCTTCTCAACTCACATTGAGAACTTGGTGCTTCATCGGGAAT
>CAYMWC010000399.1:0-3477 GCA_964393695.1 uncultured Pleurocapsa sp. | reverse complement strand
CTCTTTTTTTTCAATTATCTGTTTTCGCTCAATTTAAGATGCGTTGCCCCTGAGACTGCAACTGGATCAATAGCCGTAAAGTCGGTACTTAAAGTCAACACAGCCAAGTCATAGCGAGCATTGGGAAGTTCTTGACCATCAATATTGCTGACTCTATTAGTTTCAGAAGCCTGCCAAGATGGATGTAAGCTAACGCTGTCAATTGTTAAGCTGTAGTCACCACCTGCTTCTAAATCGTCGCCCAATACAAACGAGTACTGTGAAAAATCCTTAACATCAATGATGCCATCCAGATTAGGATCAATAACATGAGCTGCCGTCAAAATTTTGTTGGGAGCAATCAGAGTTCCTGTTCCAGTAGTAAAATTTCTTACCAAAGCTGAAGTAGAGGTAGTGATTTCCACTCTCCCTACTGGATCTATAGGCTTTGCTAGCTCAACTGAGACTGACTCATCGATATCACTATTGATCGCCACCATCTTGTATTACTCCTCAAACCCTTATCATAAATACGTTTAATATTAGGAGATATACAATACCATATTTCTTCTAAATGACAAAGTTTTAATGGTTTAAGAGAGGATTATCAATAAAATTAGTGCGATCGCCTATAGCTATTTTAAGATCTTTATTGAACTTTACTACTTAGCAGTAGGCTTGAGTCTAGTTAACTTGAGAGTGAATTTTCCACCACTAGTTTCACCAAAAGCTCTAACTCTCACAATGTACTTTCCTGCTTCATTGATGCGAGAAAACAGTAAAGAATTAGTTGTACCATCAGGGCCATCATCATTTTCTGCTACAGTTGCCCCATCAGCAGCAATCAAAATTACCATAGAATCAAAATTATCCGAGGTAAGATCGATCGATATTTGATCTCCTTTCTGCAACTGTACATAGTAATCACGAGCAAAACCCCCTTCCCCCGTGGGAATGTCATTTTCTGTGAGAGTATCAGAAATTACTTGTTCCGAATTAATCGAAGGTGGATTGTAGATTTTAGATTCGGCGTTAGCAGGTAATGTCTGACATCCCCAGGTACAAAGCGCAGTGCTTACTGTTAGCTTGGCGATTGGCACAGCAACGCTTTCGGCAATCGCAGTAATTGAGACATTCAACCTATGAGATAGCAACCGAATAACCATACCAAGTTTTGATGTAGTAGTTTTAATTTTTTAATATTATATCGGGGATTGAATCCTAAAGTGGCTCACTTAAGGTATGTATAGTTATTAAGACTACTGGCATAGTTTTGTAACAGTTTTTGTGCTTCTTCAATGGTAATGGTTTTGTTTTGTAAAGCTGATTCTGTGCGACGGCGCATGGTTTCTAGTAAGTCTTCGCTATCATATTGTACATAACCTAAGACTTCTCTGATTGTATCTCCTTGAACTACCGACTCAACTTGATAACCATTGGGAGTGATTCTAATATGCACCACATTAGTGTCACCAAAAAGATTGTGTAAACTGCCCATAATTTCTTGATATGCACCAACCAGAAACATCCCTAAGTAGTAAGGACGAGAATGATCTAGAGAGTGTAACTCCAGAACATTTTTAACTTCTTTCAGGTCAATAAATTGGTCAAGTTTGCCATCACTATCACAGGTAATATCCGCTAGAATACCTCTGGCAGTAGGTTGTTCCTGAAGACGTTGGATAGGCATAATCGGAAAAAGTTGTTTAATTGCCCAAGCGTCTGGAACAGATTGAAAGATCGACAGATTAACATAATAGGTAGATGCCATAATCTGGGCTAAATCTTCAAAGTCGTCGGGAACATAATCACAATGATCAATAAATGCTGCAATTTTATAACAACAAGCCCAATATAGCTCTTCTGCGATCGCTCGATCTGCCAAACTTAAATAACCAAAATTAAACAAACTTAAAGCTTGTTGCTTAAATTCAATTACATCGTTATAGCTTTCTTGCACGTTAGTTTCGTCAATGGACTGATAAGTTTCCCAAAAATTACGAATAATTAACGGCGCGTCGGTGGCTGGCGAGTTCGTAGTTAAATTAGGTATGGTACTCGTACCCAAAACGTCGAAAATTAAGACTGATTGATGGGCAGCGATCGCTCTTCCACTTTCACTCACTAATGTCGGTACGGCCACCTGACCTTGATCGCAGGCATCTTTTACTTGTGCCACAATATCATTGGCGTAATTCTGCATATTGTAGTTTTTGGAAGCATGGAAGTTGGTTTTAGAACCGTCGTAGTCTACAGCTAAACCACCACCCACATCCAGGTATTGCATATTTGCCCCCAGCTTGACTAGCTGGACATAAATTTGACTCGCCTCACGGATAGCATTTTTGATAACTCCAATAGCAGATATTTGAGAACCAATATGAAAGTGCAATAATTGTAAACAATTTAACTTGCCTGCTGCTTCTAGCTTTCTAACTACTTGTAATATTTCAGTAATTGTCAAGCCAAATTTAGCGCGATCGCCAGTAGAATTTCCCCATCTACCAATGCCTTTACTATCTAACTTGGCACGTACTCCTAAAATCGGTTCAATCTCTAATTCTTGGCTAATTGCTAAGACTAAATCAAGTTCTTGAGGCTGTTCGATAATAATAATTGGTTTTTGCCCCAGTTTAATAGCCAGCAAGGCAGTTTCAATATATTCACGATCTTTATAGCCATTGCACATTAACAAAGGTTGAGTCGTATCAGATTCAGACTCCAAACTTGCTAAAGCAATAATTAATTCGGGTTTTGAACCAGCCTCTAGACCAAAATGATAGGGTTTACCGTGATGGACTAAAGCTTCAATCAAGTGGCGATTTTGATTACATTTAATCGGAAAAACTCCCTGATATTTACCTTCATAATTATAACGAGCGATCGCTTGTTCCATACAACCTTGCAGTCTGACCATCCTATCCGCCAAAATATCGGGAAAGCGAATCAATAAAGGCAAACTCAAATTGCGTTTTTTTAAAGACTCTACTAATTCAGCTAAATCGAGAGAATTATGCTCAGTACCATGAGGTGAAACGGTAACATTACCCAGTCCGTTAATCCCAAAATAGGGTTCTCCCCAACCCTCAATATTGTATAGTTTGGCACTATCTTCAATTGTCCAGCTTGGGTTACTTTCGGATACTAAAGAAGACTTAACAACTGCATTTTGAGATTCTGGAGACAGGTAACTAGACTTAGATTGGCTATTGACCATTAGTTTGCTTCAATTTCATCCCTTATAATTCATCCTTAACTAATTTAACTTAGTTGCCGAGTTAATAATTATCGATGTAAGGTAAAGACATTCGACTGGAACATTCAAGATCTTAAAGGGCAAGGGCTGTAAAGCTCTCTGGACAATCAGATTCACTGGCTATTTTAAGCGTTAAAATAGCCACAAACTTGAAATGTTAAAAGAAAATAATAAATTAGATTAGTCGAGATGTAAAAAATATCTTAAGATTGACAAGTAAGAAGTTTAACTTTCTTAAAAAC
>CAYMWC010000398.1:0-3499 GCA_964393695.1 uncultured Pleurocapsa sp. | reverse complement strand
TTATTTGTAAATTAATTATTAATCGAATTATTATTTAGGAGTTCCCAAAATGAAGCGATCGCATTTCTATAGTTTAGGACTTGGTGTATTATTACTTGGTTTTGTTCCAAGTAATGCATCAGCATTTACCTTAGATTTATTTACAGATGGTAATGATGTATTTCCTAATACTACTGTTCCTTATCAAAAAGTTCAAGTTGATACAGTATTTAATCAAGTGTCAGCTTCTAATTTAGACACTGGTTTAAGTGGTGTAGCTTGGGGTCAAAGACAACTTGACATAACAGCATCTTCTAGTTTTATCGGTTCAGCCAAGATTGAGATCTTTGGTAATCCTTCAACAAGAGCTACTATTTCTTCAGACGATAGTGTAACTATTAACACTGCACTTTTTACATGGGGATTTGATAGTAACACTGAGTATCAAGATATCACTGATGGGGGAACAGATAATGTATTTAATTTACAAATTATATCTATCGATCAGAACGGAGCAGATATAAAGTTTACAGTTACAGATAATGCGGGAGAGCGTGGTAGTGTAACAGTAGAAAATATTACATCAACTGGTGCAAAATCTTTCGCATATAGCGATATATTGACGAACAATCCTAATGTTAATTTAGGGGGTATTAAGAAAGTTCAGATGGAAGTATTAAATGCACCCACCAGCTTCGATGGTTCATTTGACTTTATAGAATCGGCAAACGATCCATTTTATCCAGAAGTTCCAGTTCCTTTTGAATTTAGTCCTAGTTTGGGAATTCTTTTATGTGGCGGGTTCTTTGGTGTTTATAAGCTGAGACAAAAACTGCAAAAAAATTAAATTTAGCCCCCTAACCCTTAAGTCTGGGGGAATATTGTGTTTTTAACAAAGCTAAAAGCTAACAACTAAGAGCTAATAGCTTTTTAAAGAATTTGTTTATTTCTCGTCCATTTAGTATTTTCCCATATCTTAATAAATAAGAATCCAGATAATAAAGCTCCTAGACCCCATTTGATTGAATTTTTAAGAGAGCTACGATTGTTTTGTCGATTGATTTTTGCGGCTTGTTCCAGACTATCGGACTGTTTTTGTTTAAATTCTTTGAATAGTTTTTCTCTCATTACCGTCGCCGAGTCGTTAGGTAAAACTAAAGGAGATTTGGCAAAAGTTTGGATTATTTCTTCTTCTGACGAACTATTTAGTTTTTGCTGAATTTCTGATAGCTGAGTTTTTTGTTGTAAAACTAGATTGTTATATTGATTATGGCGTTCTCTATAGATTCTGACTGTATCAGAAATCATTAAAGGAACTGATAAAAAATATACCATTGCCATTAATAATGCCAAGCGCGATATCCATGTCAGTTTTCTTAATTCTTTGGTACGAACTTTTTGCTGAGGCATCCGAAAAAAGATTAACAAAAATCCCAACATAGGCGCCCATACGGATTCTACTAAGTGACCGATAACGTTTAATTCCCAAACTGGGTTAAATAACTGAGGGGGAAACAAAAGAAAGGCGTAGTCGATAAAGGTTAAGAGCAGCAAGATATAACCTACATAACTAACAATCTTACCTACTTTTTGTAAGTCTTCTGGCGGCAATTCCAAAGTTGTATATCCTCGTTCTTTGGAAGGCTGAGAAATTACTTTAGCAAAATTTTTACGAATTACTGGGTTTTTTAGTAACGTTCTACGTATAGACATTATGATTTACTAACTACTAAATAATACTAGCTATTTGATACCAGTAATTACACCAATAGTCATCGGTATTTTTGAGGAAACTATCATTTTAAAATTTACTTTTACTCAGGGCGGTCGGTAATATTACACAATAGATAACTCAATTTACTCTATCTACAACTATTAAATTAATATCTGGCGATCAACTTAATAAAAAATAATTTTTACTAGTAGTCCAGAAGTTTTCAGAAAAAACTCTAATAATTATTAAAATTTTTATTTTTCTAAAGTGTTTTTAATAGTTAATACGGAAGCCAAATTACCGAATCTGCTAATAAGATTGCGACAGATAGTGTAACTACAATTTATCTATTTCTGTTGCTTATTTAGGCAATTCTTAAACTTATGAATATCAATCGTAAATGTTGTACAAAAATAGCTCTAATTTTATTAGGCTTTTCTCCTCTATTCTGGAACTCTAACCCCGCTCATGCCCTTACAGGTAGTCTGAACCTCAATAACGAGAACTTTACTTCTGATGGTGGTCCTCTCGATATTGATGCACCTGGCACGTCAACTATCAACACGACAAGTACACCCAATGGTTTTGGAGGTCATTTTAGCAGTACTGGCGGCGACACTTTTCTACTTTTGGGTGGAAACGATGCTACTAAAACCATTCCTAACACCAGAGAAAATGCCAATTCATATGCCTACTCGGAAGTTTTTACACTTACTGCTGGTAATATTGCTTCAGACTCTCTTAAGTTTACCTTTGATTGGGCATTTCAAGGTAATGTTGAGGCTTTAGGTAGTGATAGTTTTGAAGTATTTATTTATGACTCAGCCTTGACCACTCCCACATCAATATTTAAACAGACTACTTTTGGTCAAGCATATGCTCAAGAAGAAACTGTAGACATCAGTGGTTTTGCTCCTGGTGATTATGTATTTTATGTAACCTTAAATGAGAACACTGGTAACGGTAACACTGCGGCAGGTTTTGATAACATTTCAGTTGCAGCAGTTCCTTTTGAATTTTCTCCTGGTTTGGGACTATTAATCGTAGGTGGGTTGTTTGGGGGACACACTTATCTCAAACGCCGTAAATTAGCTACTAACGTCAAGTTAAACTGACTAATTAGTTAAGAGGATATTCATTAAAGTGGTAATATTGCAAGATGATTAGTTAAGCTACTAAAACTCTTAAAAAGATTGTCTTGAGTTTTTTGGCATCAATCATTAATTTAGATTATTATTGCTAATATTTTATTGTTATTGCGGGATTGGAAGTTTTTCCAATCTCTTTTTAATAGTAATTAATATTTATTCATGTTTTTTAGACAATTTTGATTAAATACAAGTAGATAATAATTGTGCTTTATTAATACTTAACATAAGTAAAATACTAATATTATTTTTTTGAAATATCTGTATTTTTACTGATTTAATTTTTATTAAATGCGTAATAATATTGATATTTGATTATTACAAAAGCGACGGGCTAAAATATTATGCTTATCTGTAGATTAGATGAGTTAGTCTGCTATTTCGTCATAAGTAATTTACTCTAAGTTGCGGGTACTGTATATTTTACTTTTGCTTCTGCCTTTCGCTTTCTATAATGTTATGACTCTAAAATTTATTCGCTTGAATGAGAGATTTTGGCTTTATTCTAGTCTGGTTAGTTTGAGTATTTTATACCTGAACTTAATCTGGAAAACGACAAGAGATATGGATCGTCTGACTACGGATAGTCTATTTTGTGCGGCGATTCTTTGGTTGTTATGGCGTAAGCGCGATCGCCTGAATTTTAATGGTAGCCTGG
>CAYMWC010000397.1:0-3516 GCA_964393695.1 uncultured Pleurocapsa sp. | reverse complement strand
ACTGGTTTTCTCACTGTTGCTACTGTCCTTTATAAGACTGAAAACCGCTGTATTTCAAATGCTTCGTAGTGCCAGCAAAAATATGGTACAGCTTTTAGACGAAGTGCTATTAGTAGGGCAGACTGATGCTGATAGTTTTAACTGTAATCTTATCCCTTTAGATTTAGAGTTATTTTGTTTAGAATTGGTTGAACAATTACAATTTAATGCAGCTAAAAAACAAATTCAAATTATGTTTAATGCCCAAGGAGAAATTAAACAAACGACTTGGGATGAAAGTTTATTACGACATATTTTAGGTAATTTACTTGCCAATGCTATTAAATATTCTCCTGAAGGCAGTCAAATAAAATTTGATTTAATCCCTCAAGCACAAACCATGATTTTTTGTATCCAAGATTGGGGAATTGGAATTCCTACAGAGGATCGTCAAAAGTTATTTGAACCTTTTCAGCGCGCTAGTAATGTTGGTAGAATTCCTGGAACTGGTTTAGGATTAGCAATTGTCAAAAGCTGTGTAGAAGCCCACCAAGGTCAAATTGAAATTGATAGTCAAGTTGGAAAAGGAACAACTGTTACTGTAACTTTGCCTTTGCTAGGTCATTAATCATCAAGTTTAAAGTGATGGAGTTAGGAGTCAGAAGTCAGATAGACTATCTAGATAAGGTTCAATTACGAATTGTTAGCTAAGGTTTAAATATAATTAAAATTTAACTAACCTATATCAATTATCAATAATTAAATTAATTTAATATTTTTTGTTTATGACTCCAAGAACATTTGTGCTTCTAGTAGCAGGATTAGTATTGCTGGTAGTGGGAGCAGAATTTTTAGTTAAGGGTGCATCTCGCGTTGCTGCTATTTTACAAATTCCTCCCTTAATTATAGGACTAACTATTGTCGCCTACGGTACAAGCGCGCCAGAAATGGCAGTTAGTATTATGTCTAGTTTTGCTGGTCAAGCAGATATTGCCGTTGGTAATGTAGTGGGCAGTAATATCTTTAACGTCCTATTTATTCTGGGTATATCTGCTTTGGTTGTACCTTTAGTTGTTACTCGCCAGCTAATTAGATCTGATGTGCCAATTATGATTGGCGTGTCAGTGTTGTTGCTAGTATTTAGCTTAGACGGCGAACTAAGCCGAGTGGATAGTATAATTTTCTTTGCTGGTGCCATAGCCTATACCTTGTCTTTGATTTATCAAAGTAACAAACAGAAAAATGATTCAAACGATTTAGAAGATGATGAGTTTGCTAGAGAGTATAGTGAGACAGAAGCGCGATCGCCGTTAGTTTGGATAAAAAATCTGGTTTTTATTGTTGGTGGTTTGGCTTTGCTCGTGTTGGGTTCGGGCTGGTTGGTAGATTCGGCGATTATTATTGCTAGAAGTTTAGGACTTAGCGAACTGATAATTGGCTTGACAATTGTGGCTGCGGGGACATCTTTACCAGAACTTGCTACCTCCGTTGTCGCCAGTGTGCGTGGAGAGAGAGATATTGCCGTAGGAAATGTCTTAGGCAGTAATATTTTTAATATTCTAGCTGTGCTAGGGATTTCAGGAATAGTTGCACCCGATGGTATTCAAGTTAGTAAAGAAGCAATTCAATTTGATATTCCAGTAGCGATCGCAGTTGCTTTTGCCTGTTTGCCTATTTTTTATTCTGGTAGACGAATTGATCGCTGGGAAGGAATATTATTTTTGTTTTATTATGTAGCGTACACAGGATATCTCATCTTATATGCCACCAAGAATCATGAGGTTTTATCTACATATATCGATGTTATGCTGTGGTTTGTTCTGCCTCTGACTGCGATCACTTTAATTACCATCAGTATTCAAGAGAAATTAGCAGCCAAAAAAAGAAAAGAAACAGGTTCTTTTTAACAATGGAAAGTGTTATTGCTAATTTAAATAATCAAATTCCTTTGTGGCTCAAACAGTTTAAAATAGCAGGACTTTCCTTAGCCATTATCCAAAATAAAGAGTTGTTGTGGTCTCGCAGTTTTGGATTTGCTAGTTATCCTAGCCAACAACTCAACGACAGTAGCATTTTCGCAGCAGCTTCTTTGAGTAAACCTCTTTTTGCTTATGGGGTAATGAAGTTAGTTGAAAGAGGTAGGTTAAATTTAGATACTCCCCTAACAGAATATACTGCCACCCCTTATATCAATGATGCCCGTTTAAAACTAATTACCGCCCGTCGAGTTTTATCGCACACTACGGGGTTTCCTAACTGGAGTGGTGATGCCCCTGTCTGGATTGAAAATACTCCTGGAACAAAATTTGGCTATTCGAGCGAAGGCTATTTATATCTGCAAAAAGTAATTGAAGAGATTACCGAACAAACTTTTGACTCATATATTTATGAGCAACTATTAGCCCCTTTGGGAATGAATAATAGTAGTTATATTTGGCAGCCTGCTTATCAAAATCTTGCCACAAAAGGACATGATCGCAATTTACATTCTACCCCGATGGCAAAACCAACAATAGGTTCAGCAGCAGGCAGCTTAAGGACTACAGCCCAGGAATATGCTCAGTTTATGATTGCCATGATGCAATCTGGGACAGTTGCAAGTCATTTATTAACCGAATCTAGCCTTGAGGAAATGTTGCGATCGCAAATTCAACTTAATTATTATCTTGATTGGGGTTTAGGTTGGGGGCTAGAATACTCAAATAAACAAAAGTATTTTTGGCATTGGGGTGATGCTCAAACCTATAAAGCTTTGGCGATCGCTTCTCGTGAATTAGGTACAGGAGTAGTTATTTTAACCAACAGTCAAAATGGTTTAAAAGTTTGCCCTGCGATTGTTTCGGCTGTCATGTCAGGCGATATTCATGCTCTCGATTTTGAAATGATTGAGTATTAGTAGTCTGTCAAAATTGTTTTGAGGAGTAATGAAAGTAAAAAATAGGAAATAGGAAATAGGAAGTAATTACTTAGACCTCATACATGAGTTTTATAAACAAATGACAGAAAATAATTTTGTAAGTAAGCGATCGTTTTCAGGAAAAATTGAACGCTCAGACTCGAAGCAACATTTAGATTCACATCATTTACTAATCTCTCAGTTCCAACAGTTTCTTGAGCCATTTAAGCTTTCATTCTTCGCCGACAGGTTTATGGGAATACTTCGGTTTCGCTGTTTCGAGGTAGCTGGAATAAGAGCAAGTCTTGAAAAACTACAAGTTGAGTTTGAACCGCCTGATTATTTTAAGACTAAGGTTGCTTTTAGAAATTCAGAAGAAATAATTTTTAAGGAATATAAATTCGCGATCGCCGATATACTAGCATGGTCAGTGAGTACCGAACCCCTTTTAAGAACCGAAAGACTAGAAATTAGTCTGTTGTTGCCATCAGATGAACCAGAAATTATTGATTTTATTAAAGAGCCAGATGTTTGGCAGATGAGAGGAGAACGCTATTCGCCTATTGTAAACATCCATTCTATTTATCCAGCAATTCTCATTTTGGAAAAAATAGGAATTTAGTTCTCTGTTAAAAATATAG
>CAYMWC010000396.1:0-3517 GCA_964393695.1 uncultured Pleurocapsa sp. | reverse complement strand
CTAGAATCAATGCCCAAGATTAGCGTCGCTGGTTTTGGAACTCTGCCTCAATCACCACAATTTTACGAGTCAGAAACTCTATTACGTCATTTTTCCGAATGTTTGCTCACAGACATTGTTACCCATACTCCTAGCACTGCTAAATTTAGCAAGCAACTATCGGGAACAATCTTAGAAAAATGTGCCGATCCCGATCTAATATTTCGTCCTGGAACTAGCGATTTAGCTTTAGAAGAGTATCAGCAATGGCAAACTTGGCGAGATAAAATAACTCAAACTCAAAATAATATTCCTTTTTATCTGTATTTTCAATTACAAACACCGAGTAAAGCAGAAGAGCCTTGGCAATTACAGTTTCAGGTAGCACCAAAAAACGATCCCTCGTTAAAGATATCCCTGCAAGATTATTGGCGATTGGGAACTAAAGAAAAAAATGTCTTTTATAAACAATTCGGACAAGAGTTTGAAACTAATTTATTACTCAATCTCGGTTATGCAGCACGTATTTATCCTCTACTTTGGACGGGTTTGGAAACTAATGAACCCGATGGAGTGATTCTTGACCTCGATGAAGCTTTTGAATTTCTCAAGGAAACTGCTTGGATCCTGGAAAATGCAGGATATAAAGTGATCGTTCCTGCTTGGTGGACTCCTCAAGGTAGAAAACGGGCTAAATTACGTCTGAGGGTTTCCGCTAATGGCAAATCTGCCTCTAAATCAGAAACTAAAGGTTATTTTAGTCTCGATACTTTGGTTCAGTATCAATATCAATTATCTATTGGGGAGCAATTCGTAACTCAATCAGAATGGCAACAATTAGTCAATGCCAAAGTACCCCTGGTTAAATTTCGTGGAGAATGGGTAGAACTAGATTTGGCGAAAATGCAGCAGATGTTAGAGTTTTGGCAAAAGCAGGACTCAGAACAAAATATGTCTCTGTTGGAACTATTGCATAGAGAGGCAGAAGCAGGAGAGGAATTAGAATTCGAGCGTGACGATACCTTAGAAGAGATGTTGCTCAAGCTCAACGATAAAAGCCAATTGGAACTAATTACAGACTTGCCTAATTTTCAAGGTAAGTTACGAGAATATCAGCAAAGAGGTGTTTCTTGGCTTAATTATCTGGAAAACCTGGGACTTAATGGCTGTCTCGCCGATGATATGGGTTTGGGTAAAACGATCGAGGTGATTGCTAGGTTAATTCAGGAAAGAAATAATCATACTCAAGTTGCACCCACTTTACTTGTAGTACCTACCTCCGTAATTGGCAACTGGCAAAAAGAAATTGCCAAATTTGCTCCTCATTTTTGCAGCACGATCCATCATGGTAGTGACAGAATCAAGGATGTGTCGGAATTTGAAAAAGCGATCGCATCTCATGATGTGATGATCACTTCCTATACTCTGGTTCGCAAAGATGCCAAGCTATTTGATCGCATCGACTGGCAACGTATTGTTCTGGATGAAGCCCAAAATATCAAAAATCCCCAAGCCGCTCAAACCAAAGCAATTCTGAAACTCAAGGCCCCTCACCGTCTCGCTTTAACTGGTACTCCCGTAGAAAACCGCCTATTAGATTTGTGGTCGATTTTTAACTTCCTTAACCCTGGTTATCTGGGCAAACAAGCCCAGTTTCGCAAAGCTTTTGAAATTCCCATTCAAAAAAATAGCGATCGCGCTAAAGCAATTACTCTCAAGAAATTAGTCGAACCGTTTATTCTGCGTCGAGTCAAAACCGATAAAAGCATTATTAAAGATTTGCCCGATAAAGTCGAACAAAAGGTTTATTGCAACCTAACCCCAGAACAAGCTTCTCTTTATGAAGCAGTGGTAAAAGATGTAGAACAACAAATAGAAGAAAAATCGGGAATTGAACGCAAAGGTTTAATATTATCCACGCTGATGAAGCTCAAGCAAATCTGCAACCATCCCCGACAATTCTTGCAAGATGAAAGCGAATTTACCCCCAACCGTTCTCATAAACTATCCCGTCTGCAAGAGATGATTGAAGAAATACAAGCTGAAGGAGAAAGCTTACTAATCTTTACTCAATTCCGCGAAATTGGCGACGCACTACAAAATCATTTTCGTCACAATTATCATTACCCAACTTACTATATTCACGGTGGCACGAGCCGTAAGAACAGGGACAAAATGATTGCCGAATTTCAATCAACAGATACCCCCCCTGCGGTATTTATTCTCTCTTTAAAAGCTGGTGGTGTGGGAATCACTCTGACTAAGGCTAATCATGTATTTCACTTTGATCGCTGGTGGAATCCTGCGGTCGAAGATCAAGCAAGCGATCGCGCTTTTCGCATCGGACAGAAGAAAAATGTCTTTGTCCATAAATTTGTCACTTTAGGTTCATTAGAAGAAAAGATCGACGTAATGATTGAAGATAAAAAGCGATTATCAGAATCGGTAGTGGGTTCTGATGAATCTTGGTTAACCGAACTAAATAACGATAAGTTTCGCGAACTGATTGCCTTAAATCGCAGTGCAGTTTTGGATTAATTCTGCTTTGAATCAAAGTAGTTTTGATTCTGCCGAGCTAGTTTATTCTTGCTAAAATGGTACGATATACGGTACACAATCAAAATTAATTTCCATGAAGCCATTCACTGTTAGAGAAGCCAGAGATAATCTTTATCGATTAATTGACGAAATAGCCCAAAGCCATCAACCAGTTACTATTAAGGGAAAACGTAACGATGCAGTCTTGGTATCAAGAGAAGACTGGGAAGCGATCGCTGAGACGATCTATCTTAATAGTATTCCTGGAATGGTGGAATCAATCAAAGAAGCAGCAGCAGAGCCTTTATCGGAAGGAACACCTTTAAAGGAAATTGATTGGTGATGGAGTGGCAAGTTATATTGTCCAAGCAAGCAAAGAAAGATGCTAAAAAAATAGCATCGAGTGGTTTGAAACCTCAAGCACAAACATTACTGGAAATTTTGCAGGATAATCCCTATCAACCACCCTATGAAAAGTTAGTGGGAAATTTAGCAGGATATTACTCTCGTCGCATCAATATTCAGCATCGATTAGTGTATGAGATACATGAAAAGGAAAGAATAGTCAGAATTCTCAGGATGTGGAGTCATTACGAATAATATGTTAAAGCTTTGTTATATGTTCAATGATAAATTATAAATGTTATGGCTGAATTTAGTCGAACTTGGTGGGGACAAAAATTTATCACCGCTATTGAATCTTTTACCGATTCTGCCAGATTGGGTCGGGGTCGTTCCTATGCCAGAGGGGGTAAAATTCTGGAGTTTGCCGTTAATAAAGGTAAGATTGAAGCAACTATTAGAGGTTCGGTTAATCCTTACTTTGGAGTTTATACCGAACCCCGCTATCATACCGTAGTCAAGATTAAAGCGATCGCTAAAAAAGACTGGTCAAAGATTATTCAAAGTATGGCAAAAAATGCCAGTTTTGTTTCTAAATTGCTGTTAGGTGATTTCCAAGAAAGAAAATACCAGCTAACAAGGTCGAATGAAAATATCC
>CAYMWC010000395.1:0-3530 GCA_964393695.1 uncultured Pleurocapsa sp. | reverse complement strand
CTTTTATAATATAATTCTTTATTGTCTTCTATCTGGCTGCAAACCGCTGTATCTGTACTCAGAAAATCTTCGCTAATAGCGATCGCTCAACTGAGGCAGAAACATAATCAACACGTATTACATTTTGACGTGCGGAAAGGGAGCTATAATCGAAGCAATAAAATAACCTTAGATAGGGACAAAGATATTTAAGCGATCTAGCGCAGTTTCAGGTGCGATCGCACTTGCTACTTCTAAGAATCAGGGGTATCCTTAAGCGCAGAGGATACGACACAAAATATCTGCGACTGAGGCTTGAGTCTCTAATGAGAGAGAGCCTAACTCACGCCGAATCAGGGATTGACGGAGGGTGACCAGATGATCGAGACGTAAGGTTGATGCTTGCCGAAGACCACTATTAACGAAGTCCAGATGTTTCGGTTGCAGGATAATATCTGTGTTGAGAGGTACTTCAGGAATACGACTGGTGATGAGTGCGAAAATGATATGCTGATAAGTGCCGATCGCATCTGTTAAACAGTAGGCAGGACGGACTTTGCTGGAAGATAGGTCATCGAAGGGAAACTGAATCAGAACAACCTTACCCTTCATAGTTTACTGGTTGCCCATCTTCGAGAGTATAAATGTCCTCTTCTGGATCGTGCAGGAAAGCGAAGCTAGGGTTAGTTGAGATCGCACCTAACCAAGTTTGCTCGTTGAGATCGTCTTCCTCTGGAATCAGCAGGATAACGCGCACCCGAC
The DNA here is from genome assembly GCA_964393695.1 of uncultured Pleurocapsa sp. Taxonomy (GTDB): domain Bacteria; phylum Cyanobacteriota; class Cyanobacteriia; order Cyanobacteriales; family Xenococcaceae; genus Waterburya. Next base: position 2,789 of record CAYMWC010000395.1, on the reverse strand, counting down.
TGGGTTTGTCTTGGGGAAGGGGACGATCTAGCTGGATTTGCCCTTGTGTATTTAAGATACCTGTGGTTTCAATCGCACGCATGGTTGAAGCAGAAAAGAGTCGTTTGATTTCATTATATCCAGTTTGAATAGCTGCGCGATCGCGTAATTGCAGAATATGGAAATATTTCGGAAGCCACACTTTTAAGAAAAAAGTTAAGAACTTTACTTTTGGTTTCCTATGAGCAAAAAGGTGCAAGCTTCAGATATTAAGCTACTTTCCGCTCTTGCATACTACTTTATATCATACAAAATGAAGTACAAATGTAGTTATTAACACAGACTAATCCCAGACGTTGAACCTATAATCGAAGCAATAAAATAACCTTTTAAGAAAATTGCTGTTTTTTGAAAGAGTGAAAAAAATGCCATTACAATCGAGAAACCATAATCAGTAGAAAAAGTAGGAGTCGATCTTGGGATTAAAACTTTAGCTTACTTGAGTACGGGAGTTGCTATTGAGGGAGTTAAAGCGTATAAGCGTTACGAGAAAAGACTATCTAGATTGCAGTGGTTGAACCGAAACCAAGAAATCGGCTCTAACAACTGGAAAAAAGCTCAACTAAAAATAGCTAAACTACACGCCAAAATAGCGAACATCCGCCAAGATACATTACATAAGCTGACTACTTATCTAGCCAAGAACCACGGCGAAATAGTAATTGAGGACTTAAATGTATCTGGGATGCTCAGGAATGGCAAGCTAGCTAAAGCTATAGCGGACATGGGTTTTTACGAATTTAGAAGGCAACTAGAATATAAGTGCCAACTTGACGGTAGCAAGTTGACTATTGCTGATAGGTTCTTCCCGTCAAGCAAAACTTGCTCTAGTTGTGGTTGGCACAATCCAGATTTAAAGCTATCGGATAGATGGTTTTTCTGTGTTAGCTGTAGTTCTTTTATTGAACGAGATTGGAACGCCAGCATTAATTTGAGTAGGTGGAGTCACTGCCAAGCTTAAGCTTGTGGACAAGAAGCTGCCGACAGCCTTGGATGAAGCAAGAATTTTTCAATTTGAAGTGCAAATGTTAGTAAAAAATGAACGGAGTAAGCCAAGCTCTTTAACCTACTCCTGATATTGTTTTAATTTTTCTCAGCTACTATTTAACCAAGATTTTTACTAAGTAACGTAATTAGCTTTGAGTCACAGTTTTCTTTTCTTGTTCTGTTGCTAAGAATTTTTCTAATTCTGTTAAAGCCTCTGCATCAACTTTAGTTTGCATGGGGCAGAATTTGGGACCGCACATCGAACAAAATTCGGCTGTTTTGTAGATATCTGCGGGTAAAGTTTCGTCATGATACTCTTTGGCTCTTTCTGGATCAAGAGACAATTCAAATTGACGTTCCCAATTAAAGTTATAACGTGCTTTAGAAAGCTCATCATCCCGATCTCTAGCACCTGGACGCTGACGAGCAATATCCGCAGCATGAGCAGCTATTTTATAAGCAATCAAACCGTTACGGACATCTTCGGCATTGGGTAAGCCTAAATGTTCTTTAGGAGTTACATAACAAAGCATTGCTGTCCCATACCAACCAGCCATAGCTGCCCCGATCGCCGAAGTAATATGATCGTAACCTGGAGCAATATCTGTCACCAAAGGTCCTAGAACATAGAAAGGTGCTTCGCTACACTCTTCCATTTGTTTTCTGACATTAAATTCAATCTGATCCATTGGTACATGACCTGGGCCTTCTACCATTACCTGGACATCATGTTCCCAACCACGACGAGTTAGCTGTCCTAGAGTTTTTAATTCTGCTAATTGGGCTGCATCTGAAGCATCATGAGTACAGCCAGGACGCAAGGAATCCCCCAAACTAAACGAGACATCATATTTTTTAAAGATCTCAATGATGTCATTAAAATGAGTATATAAAGGATTTTGCTTATGATGATGTAGCATCCAACGGGCAATAATTCCGCCACCACGAGAGACAATCCCAGTTAAACGGTTTTTAACCAAAGGCAGATGTTCAATTAAAATACCTGCATGAATGGTCATGTAATCTACACCCTGTTGGGCGTGTTTTTCAATAATATGCAGAAAATCATCAGCACGGAGTTGTTCTATATTTCCATGTACGCTTTCTAATGCTTGATAAATTGGCACTGTACCAATAGGAACTGGTGAAGCATTAATAATAGCAGTCCGAATTTCATCTAGATTGCCACCTCCTGTGGACAAGTCCATAACAGTATCAGCACCATACTTAACAGCTAGGTTAAGCTTTGCCACTTCTTCATTGATGTCAGAAGAATTTGGAGAGGCACCGATATTAGCGTTTACTTTGCAACTAGAAGCAATCCCAATGCACATAGGCTCAAGATTGGTGTGATTAATATTGGCAGGAATAATCATTCTGCCTCTAGCTACCTCATCGCGAATTAAGTTTACTGGCAAACGTTCTCTGGTGGCTACATAATGCATCTCTTCTGTGATTATTCCCTGACGTGCATAGTGCATTTGAGACACATTGCCCTGTCCTGTACGCTTGGCAACCCATTCAGTTCTCATATTTTTTTTTCCTCAATAAACAGCTTCCCTACGCTGGTGCTAACCAGTCTCAGGTTCTTAGGGTATATCTCAGCCTTATAAGTGTTTAGGCACCCCTAGCTATATCGTGGATTTTAACATTTTATTCAAACTCAGATCAGAGCAAACCACACAAACATAATTATTTCTTTATTCAAAGCGATGATTAGTATTTGTTTTTTATCCTGGGTAAACAAGCAAACTACTTCTACT
>CAYMWC010000394.1:0-3550 GCA_964393695.1 uncultured Pleurocapsa sp. | reverse complement strand
GATTAAAGATTGCACCTCTTGCCCAATCAAAAGGAGGAAAAAAGCCATATTCAGATTGAAATTTCATCGCTGCCCAACTAGGAGCAAAATTATTCTCAAATGCTTCTCTTAACTTGAAACGGTAGAAATTTAACTTGGTTTCATCTTGAGGAGAAATTAAACGGCTACTATCCAAAACAGTAATTAGTTTCTGTAAATCGAAGTTGTATTGGCAGTGGGGACATTTGAGATAAAAAGAATAAACATAAGCTCCACAGCCTCCCGTGTCCCCTGGACAAACTTTTAGTGGAGCTTCCCCTTTATCTTTAGAAATTGTCTGGTCACTAGGATTAATGGTTATTTCCTCTAAATCTTCGATAAAACCATGTTCGATGACATTCTGGGATTGGTCTAACACCAGACAATCAAATTTGCCCTCAGCCAAACGCAAACCTCTGCCTAACTGCTGAAAATAAAGAGCTTTGGATTTAGTGGGGCGGGCTAGAATAACACAGCTGACTTTCGGAACATCAAAGCCTTCAGAAAGAGCAGCACAGGAAACCAAGACCAATAACTCCCCATTGGCTAGTTTTTGATAAAGCTCATTTCTTCGAGAAATTGGAGTGTTTCCAGTAACTGCTGCTGCGGTAACACCATGATTATTAAAAGCTCTAGCAATATTTTCGGCATGAGAAACACTGACGGCAAAAACAATAGTAGGTCGCGAGTTCGCCATGTCATGCCAACTTTGGCAAATCTGCTCGATTAGTTCAGGGCGATCGCTCATTGCACTGAGTTGGTTCAAATTATAATCCCCATCTACCAAATCAATCTCATTAAGCTGAATATCAAAGCTCAAATTGTAATAAGATGGTTTGACCAAAAAACCCGACTCTATCAATTCTTTGGGCATGGGAGCGCAAACTAAAGCTGAAAAAATATCGCCCAAGGATTCTCTTTTTGACAATCTCCAGGGGGTGGCTGTAAGACCAAGATAAATGGCATCAGGAAATATTTCTGTCATCATTTGTAAGCAAATACTACTAAATGCTACAAGATGGCACTCGTCGAAAATAATCAAATCTATTGAGAGTCGCTTCCACTCAGTGCGTTTGGGCAAAGTTTGGACTGAGGCAATTTGGACTTCGGCATCGGTATCTTCGGGCCAACCAGCCTTAAAAAATCCGCACCTCAAACCAACAGCAGAAAATTTATTAAATGTTTGGCTGATTAAAACCTCTCTGTGGACAACAAATAAAACCTTTTTTTGTCGGCTAACAGCATCTCTAACAATTTTAGTGGCAATAATGGTCTTGCCTGACCCGGTAGGGGCAAAAATCAAAATTCTTTTTGACCCAGAGCGAATATGGCTGTAGGTATTGGCTACAACTTGTTGTTGGTAACTTCTAAGAGCGAACACGAAGCAAATGTTTACTGTGGCTTGCGCTTGAGCGATTTGGAGACAAATCTGATTCTGGTAAGATTGAGACGATCTGGCAGATTTTCAGTATTTTTTAAAGACGTTTTCTTGACATTGAAATAGCAATTTGGTGAGCTTGGAAGTCTTTTGTATGCGAATTGACACTTAATCATTGCACAAATTAATTCCCCATTGCTTACGTATTCACCAATTTTGTCTTCGACCAAATGCTTGAGAAAATAGGAGGAGAGATCCGTGTTAATTGTCTTTCTTTTCTCAAAGTTTGAATTGATGAAAGTAGTTATTTTTTTGACCTTTTCTGCGTCTAATTTTCGTTCATCCGTAACATCAAAACCCGAATAGTATAGATTTGAAGGAATACTCTGCTTTAGTCTCATAATATGTCAGAATCAATTTAAAGTTCCTAAAATTCTTTGTCTTGCTTCAAAAGCTAGACCTAAACGACCAACTTCAGATAAAAGCTCTTTAACTTGGGGATTTTTGGCAGCATTAGCTAGAGTGGTTTGTTGTTTTTTGGTTTGCTGGATAATTTTGGCAACAATCGAAGCATCCCCTGCCTCGATTAATCCTTTCTGCTTCATAACCTGCATACCAAATTCAAGATCTTGTATGGTAGCCATGCCCAATGTAGTATTAATTTCATTGCCAAGGCTACTGTTTTCTTCAATTAGTAGTCGTCTGGCTTGCTGAACAGAGGAAGGAGAAACAGGTTTTGCTAATAATAACTTAGTTTTTTGCGCCAGACCTGTCCGACCTAACTCCGACAGAAGAGCCAGGGGGATCTGTAATTCCTCGGCAACGTTTAATAGGGGCTGGTTTTTATTGACAGATATAGCGATCGCCTCAGCCACAAGCACAGAAGTAGTATCATTGCCAGCCAATTCACCCTGAGTGAGTTTATACTTTAACCCAGCACGAATATCGTCGGGATTCGCCAGTCCCAGGTCGGTTCTGATGCCCAAAAATGGTGGAGTGGATACTGGGACAGGAGTGGGAACAATATTGATCTGGTTGTCTTCGGGTTCTGCTCGTAGTATTCTTTGCTTGATGATAAATTCATACTGTCGCTGTCTGCCCTGCTGGTCAACAGCGACAACAAATAAATTGGGGGCAGAACTGGTTATTGCACCAGGAAAATCCAGCTTTTCGATTGCGGTTAAAAAAACCGATTGGGCTGCGCCAGAAGAGATGGGAGCGTTGGTTGAATAAACTGTTTGGGATTCATCACTAAGCTTTAAATAAGATATTGTCTGCTGATTTTTGAAATTGACGGCAGCAGTTTTTCCTGGAGTTATTTCGACAACGGTAGGTCGATTCTGAGCTTGGGCATCGACAATGTTAATTTCAGCACTAGCAGGAGTAGCTATCAATGCGCCTGCACCCACGGCAACGCCCAAGCCAAGACCCAGATTTGGTTTAACCATGTTTTATCTCCTAATTGCGATTGACTTGTTGACATAGACAGAAACCTCTTTGTCTGCCTCAATGTGATAGATAGTCCCTGAACTTGAACCACCAGAGCCAGAGATAGCACCGTCTATTACCGAGCCGACTTCGTTGGGAACGGGCAATGTTTCTGCTCCTTGTTCAATTACATCATTGAGAAAATCAGAGTCATCATTACTATTTTCTTCAAACTCTATCGGTTCATTGTTTTCATCTTTAATCAACAAAGTTTTAGGGGGAATTTTTTGTTGTTGAAACTTACCTTGCTGATTTTTATACATGATGGCGATCGCATTAATTGATACTAAATCTCCCGACCAATCAGAAATTTCCACAATCAACGAAGAGCCAGTAGGTACTGCAATATCTCCATTGGCAAATTTGAGCGGTAAGGTTTTCTTAAACCTACTTTCGTATGGTCGAAAGAAGATGAAGTATCATCAATTTTTTCTTTTTCCTCCTCCTGGTGGGATTCAACAGAACTATGATTAGTATCACTATCAGTATTAAAGCCATGTGCTTGCCTCGCTAGGATTGCAAAATCTTCGGCGGTAAAATTTACTTCGTCGGTATTACTTTCTTCTCTTTCAGTGGTTTGTAATTCACCGAGATTCGTTTTTTGTTCAGTTTCTTCAAACTCTAAAAACTCGTTTTTTGAGTTATTATTCATAATACGGTCAGGGT
>CAYMWC010000393.1:0-3588 GCA_964393695.1 uncultured Pleurocapsa sp. | reverse complement strand
TGGTTGGTTCATTATTTGTCAGTGCGGGACTAACTCTGTTATGGTGGCGCGAACCATTATTGAAAATCTCCAAACAGATCGTTAAAAAAGCGATCGAGTAATTTGTTATTGGTCATTGGTCATTGGTCATTGGTCATTAGTTATTGGTCTTTAACAGGTAATCAATATAAAAGATAGACAAAAGCAGATCTATAAAGCAATCTAGTTTCAGAAACTACTACATCAGAAAAATAACTTGATCTTCTCCAAAGAGATTCAACCACAAAACTTTGCCGAACGAGTAGTTTGGTATGCCATGACCTGGACTTACTTTTCTTATCTTCTGGGTGCAACCTATGTTGTCGGTTCGGTAGTGGGTTGGATTTTATTTGCTTATCTGTTGCTGAAGCTTTGGTTACAGGATGAATCTACCACTGAAGAAGAAAAAATAGTTATTCCCTGGATTACCTGGGTTTGGATTATTGGTATGTTAATGATGGAAGTGGCTTTAATTGTTGGGCATTTAGATTACAATCTTCCTATTTCCCAAATTATTAAATCTTCCATTGGCTGGGGAAAAGGTTGGGCATTAATCGCCCTCTATCCCTTAGCAGGTTGCTTAAACATCAGACCCCAAATAATTTATCGCGCAGCTTGTGTAATTTGTTTTCAAACTCTGATAATTTCACCGTTGTTAATCGCTGCACCTTTATTACATTTGCCCCAAGTTTTATATGTTTCTCCTCTCAAGGCTGTTGGTGCGGGACTAGGCCCAACTTTTTTTGATGTTTCTTTGTATGCGGTAGATTTTGACGGACAAATACGCCAACGTTTATTTACTCCCTGGGGCCCTGCCTTGGGTTTTGTCGCCAACATTTACTTTACTTTGGCAATGGGAGAAAAAGATAAAAAATGGCGGCGGTATGGGATTATTGGGGCAATTTATCTTTCTCAAATTTGTAAATCTCGTTTGGCGCAAGTCTGTATTCTTAGTACCCCTATCTTTATTTTTGTATTATCACGGTTAATTCGTCCTTATGTCTTAATGTTTCTTGGCGGTGCTAGTGTAGTTAGTGGTATTCTCGCTACTAATATTATGAATGCGATCGCTGCTTTTTGGACAAATTTTAAAGCGCAACGAGCAGCATCAAGTAGAGTCAGAGCAGCATTAAAGGAAATTGCTTTTTATCGCGCTGAGACTGAAGCCCCAATTTGGGGTCATGGAATCTTGCAAATGGGACCGCATGTGGTAGAGTTTATGCCCATTGGCTCCCATCATACTTGGGCAGGATTGGCTTTTGTTAAAGGGATGGTTGGTTTTTATTCTTTAGCTATTCCCATGTTTTTAGGTTTTTTATTCTTGTTAGTTAAAGCCCAAAATAATCAAGATGCAGCAACAGGTTTAGCTATTTTATTTATTTTGTTTCTTTATACTTTTGGTGAGAATCTAGAAATTTTGGCTTATCTTTATTGGCCTGGTTTGATTATGATGGGTATTGCATTTAGGAAAACTAAGACAACTAAGGTTGTAAGCAGTTAGATTAAATAAGTATTATTTTTCTTTGTCAGACAATAAACACTATCTTGCAATTTTTCTTTAAGAGAATGAATGTCTTCAAATTGTTCTTTTAGTTTTTTCGTTTTGGCTTTATTAAGAGTAGCTTGTTTGATTTTTTCTAGCAAATCAACCCAGTTTAAAGGTTTAACTAAATAGTCAGTAATTCCAACATCAAAACTACGATAAATAGAATCGCGATCGCTAAGGGCAGTCATCATGAAAATTGGTGGACATTGAATACCCAAAATATTTTTAAGTTTGAGACAACAACTAAAACCATCCATACCTGGCATCACTGCATCTAAGAAAATCAAGTCAGGGGTTTGTTGCTGACAAATCTTTAAACAGGCTTCTGCACTATCAGCTTCTAATGTAGAGTAACCTTGGATATCTAAAATACCAGCAGCAGTCATACGGATACTAGCATCATCATCAACAATCAGAATTAGTTGATTTTTAGGAGTAAAGTTATTATTAGACATGATTCAACTTCAGAAGTTTCAAAATAAGTTTGTACAGAATTAATTAGGGTTTTTTAAGCATATTTAATAGTTGCGCGATTGGCGATAGGTAGCCTTCGGCGATTACCCTACGGGTACGCTACGCGATCGCGATTGATACGCAGTTGATGATTTATCCCTGTTAACTTGAGGGCAAGACGTTCACAGCCTTGATAAAAAGACAAGGGTAAAAGTTTAAGCAAATAGGCAGCCAACAGAGTTTGTAAAGTACGACTGGGTTCACCCAAGATAATTTGCCAGTGGGTAGCTAAAGCTTGATGGGTTAACTTAACTGCCATGTCGGCATTTTTAAGACGTACAGCACGACGAGCTAAGTAGCGAAGTTGATAAGCTCTGGCAGGGTTTTCCCACTCAGCGAGTAATTGAGGAGAGCGATCGCGATGTTTATTAACCATCTGTTCCCATGATTCAAATTGCTTGAGCAGATTAGCGGATAATCCTTCACCGTTGACGCGGTATAAGGTTAAAGCTTCGGGAATACCTGCAATTTTCCAAGGAGTTTCTGCTGCTATACGCAACCAGCATTCAATATCTTCTGATTGACGGAAATTTTCATCAAAGTAAAAGTTCTCAACTTGACCGTGTAGATTAGCTTGAAAACAAATCGCTTCAAATACTTCTTTACGAATTACGGGTGCTGAACCATTACCGATGGGATTACGACACAGGAGATGAGAGGGGGTAATATCTTGCAGTTTAGGCATTTGATAAATACCTAGAGATTGACCTTGACTATCAATAAATTGAGAACGACTAAAACTAACTCCAACTTGAGGCGCAGATTCTAAATGTTGGATGTGTTGAGCTAATTTTGCAGGCAACCAGAGATCGTCAGAATCTAGAAAAGCTAAATAATCTCCTTGAGCGTGACGAATTCCTGTATTTCTTGCTCCTGCTAAACCACGATTTTTTTGACTGATGATTTTAATTCGAGGATCGCTAAACTGTTGGCAAATTTCTAGACTGCGATCAGGAGATTCATCGTCAATAATTAACAATTCAAAATGGGGATAAGTTTGATTTAAAACCGAATTAATTGTTTGAGCAATATAATCTTCTACGTTGTAGACAGGAACAATTACAGATACGAGTTTCATAGCAATACCTTAACTTGTGATTAATTTCAGTATTACTGTCTCTCATTTGCGATCGCGTTTATTTTTTAAATAGTTTGGTATAACTTCTTGTATAACTTCAAAAAATTATTAGCCATAACATTTTATCTCTTGCCTTTTGCCTTCTTGATGCAGTCCTAAAGGATACCGCTCCGCATATCGCTCATGGGGGAAACCACGGCAGTCGCTACAACGGAGGAAACCCCCATTCGAGGGCAAGCCTCCGCAACGCGCTGCCTCCCCAAGACCGCGCTGCATCGCTTTTGCCTACTCTAAAGCATTTTATATTTAATTTGTCCCACCTACTTATTAATTGACTGGTCAAGTTTCAATTTAAAGATTACAAAGGAAATAAAAAAAGCCAAATTTAATCAGTAATTATTTATGTCAGAACGAGAAGAGATTCGCCATTTAC